>NZ_JAUBTL010000033.1:0-8857 GCF_036702475.1 Microcoleus sp. D2_18a_B4 | reverse complement strand
CTGCTGTAAACTTTCGTAACTTGACTTCGCTACAGTTTCGGCTAATTGGCTTTCGAGATTTTGCTTTTCGGTAGCGAATTGCTGCTGTAAAGATGCGATCGAACTTTCGCGTTCAGCCAACTGCTTCTGTAAAGTTTCGTAACTTTCTTGCAGCGGATTTGGCTTTACACTCACCGAGTCCGATAGGGTTTCTGCCGTTACAGCGTCATTAATTTCGCTTTCTTCGGCTGTTTCGCCTTGCAAGTGGGCGGCTTCTACCTGCGTTTCTTCACCTTTTTTCCAAGTGACACTAACTTCCGTCTTGTCGCTGGAAATATCCAGATTGCCTTGTGCCAAGCGTTCTAGGAGCTCCGACCTTGATATTCCGAGCTTTCGAGCGATCACGTTCAATCGATCGGCACTAGAAGAAGTCAGCGAAAGTCCGATTTTGACTTTGCTGTCTGAATTGGAACTAACTACATTGCGATTTTTTTTGACCATTGGCATTTTCCTCATGCCAACCTACACTTATTAGTATAGTGGCTGAAGCTTGTATTAAAATTAATTCTTGTTACTTACCAATTGTGCCAGCTTGCGTTCCCAATTGAACAAAAAGCCGTGAATGTATTCTTCGATCCATTCCTCCCGGCAGAACCGCGTGAACATTCCCTGGGCCGGGGTTTTTTCGGCACGATACCGCAGATAGCGCAGTCGAGCTTGTAAGCCGTTGTTTTAAAGCGAAGCTTCCAAAGTCGCACCTGCAACCCGATGATCTCGATCTTTTGCCAAATAGCTCACAGCAGCGCGAGCTTGAGGATTTTGACACTCCTGGGCCTAAAGGCACGAGGATTCTTCGTTCATAGACCCAACTTGCCCTAGCAGGATTACTCCAACCAAGGTAGAGGTCGAATCTCCCGAAGCGTTCGGATCTATGACCCAAGTTCCGGTATGCCCTACCGTACTCAAGGCTAATTTCAGGATATTAATAGCAGCATTCCAATCCCGGTCTAAGACGAAGCCGCATTGGCAAGTGTGGGTTCTCATAGAGAGGGATTTTTTGATTAACGTGCCGCAATTAGAGCATTCCTCAGAGGTGTAGGCAGGATTGACCGCTACGGTTATCTTGCCAAACTTAACCCCGAAATACTCTAACCATTTCCTGAACTGATACCAACCCGCATCATTAATAGACTTGGCAAGACAATGGTTCTTGACTAAGTTCTTAATCCTCAAGTCTTCATAGGCGACCAAATCGTTAGATTGGATTACACAACGTGCCAGTCTCTTGGCATATTCTTCACGTTGCCTACTTATTTTGAGGTGTACTCGTCCTAGTCTATTAATGGCTCGTTTACGATTGGCAGAGCCTTTTCTTTTACGAGAAACACGTCTTTGTCGAAACTTTAGACGCTTCTCGCCTGCTCGATAAAATTTAGGGTTAGGCTCAGTATGACCATTGCTATCGCTGTAGAACTCCTTGATTCCTACATCTAATCCAACAATTCTACCTGTCGGCTCAATGTCTAGTTTTCCAGTTTCGATTTTCACCAAGAACTGAACGTAGTAGCCATCGGCACGACGCACTAGCCTAACCCGCTTTATTTGGTCTAGTTGGTAGAAGTGTAAGTCCCACGTCCCTTTAAGTTTAAGTTTACCAATGCCCTTCTTATCAATGAAATTGATTGAGCGTCTATCGGGGGAAAGCTTCCAGCCAGAAGTTTTGTACTCTACCGAGCGGCAATTCTTCTTAAATTTTGGATATCCCTTCTTTCCGGGAATAGACTTCCTGCAATTTTCGTAGAATCGAGCAATTGAGGAATATGCCCATTCAATAGCAACTTGGCAAGCGTGAGAGTTCAAAGTATTTACAAAGGGAAACTCAGCTCTCAGCTTGGTGTTGTAGCGATACAGCTCTTTTTGCCCTACGCCGCGATTATCCATCCAAAAACGGATACATTTGTTGCGGACGAATTGAGCAGTTCTAATCGCCTCATCTATTGCTGAGTATTGAGTTGTTTTCCCTTTAGCTTTGAACTCTAAAACTCTCATTTGACGTGGACAAACCCTACGGCAACTAGCTTACCATAAATAAAGCCGTCCTAGAAGGACGGGGCTTGCATCCCATTATTGTTGGTCAAATTTGCTCAGCGCGCGAGCAACTCGCAGCCGAATTCCCCAGTTATCCGAACTTACTAGAGGTAATAATTGCTGCAATGCCTGTTCTTGCTTCGGGGTATTTGCCAGCAGACCAAATCCGTCAATTGCTGCTTCCTGAACGGGTAAATCTTCGTCGCCAAGACCGATCGCACAAATTTCAAATACTGCATCAGGACACTGCATTTCGTACAGCGGAGCCATAATGCTGCGGCGGACGAGCCAATTGTCATCGCGGCGAAAAGCTTCGACTAAATGAGAAATTGCCTCGGTTCCGAACCTTGACAAAGAGTTAGCGGCTTCGGCGCGCACGTTCGGATCGCGATCGAACTGCATCATTTTTAACAGCGCCGCAAAAGCTTCCGCAGTTTGAATCTGCCGCAATCCCATCGCCACGAACGATCGCACCATAAACTCGCGATCGTCCACTTTGCTCAGCAACATCGGCAGCGCCACCGCCGAATCGCACTTTCTCAGAGCCGTTACCCCCCGCAGCCTCTCTTGAGAATCCGAACTTTGCAGCGCTGCTTGGATTTCGCTAATTTCCATAAGCCAATTATATATTTATTTTTGTTACGTTTCTTTACAATCTTAGCAAAAATTCCCGGATTTTGGGCAGATTTAAAAAAAGTTCACTGCTGAACAATAAATTTTGTGGTTATTTAAGCGAATTTTTGTATTAGTAATGAAGGCAATCAATACCCGATTTATTTGAGTATGCGGAGGCATTATTTATCTTTTTCAATATGTTTTGACAGCCGATTTTTTACAAGCAGCGGGGAGCATCTCAATGAAAGCAGCCCTCCGCTAGAAATTGGAGCCAGGAGTCAGGAGTCAGGAGTCAGGAGGAAAGAAAAAGAAGGAGGAAGAAGGAAGGAGCCATAATAAGTGTTTTTACAAATATGAGATGATCCCAAGCAGCGGCTTGGTCGCAGTGCAGAATATAATCATTTTTCAACCCCGAATTTCGGAGATAAAAGCGCAGTTTAAAACCCTAGTTTTCCCGCGCATAAAATCCCAAGTGATTGGCAATTGGACGTTCCTGCATGGGGATTTTATTCTGAATCGGAGCATTCAACAGTTTCGCTCCTGACGGCGATGCTACTGCAAAAGTTACCGAGCCGCCACCATCTAAATTTAGCACTGTCTCGGCTCCCAACTGCATCGAAATATCAGTTATTTCGCTCAATTTCAGCCCTTCACTGTAAAGCCTCTGCTTGCCGTCTGCCAGAATTAACCACAACTTGTCGCCTGTTTTGTCGATCGCCGCCACTGCACGGGGATATGGTTTATCCTGTGTGCGTTCTTTTTGACTTTGTGCTACGGGTTTGCCATTTTTTACCAGCAAAGTATCTCCGGCAACTGCATAGGCTGTTCCCGCAGGACAAGTGCCGTTTGCGATTATTTGAGCGCGGTTTTTGGCATCAAAACAAAGGGCGGGAAAGCCTGGATCGGGTTGAGAATAAGCTTGGCTTTTGGCAATGGCGTGTCCGACATTATTTACTCGATCGCCACTGCGGGGATAGTAATCCCAAGGTGCTTGCTCGATGCAGGGATAAAAAAAATTGCCGTTGACTGCTAATTGCAATTTAAATTCTTTCAGGAATTCAGTAGCGGTGCGGGCATTGGTTTCTGTTAAATCGGGTGTTGGGTTTCCGGGAGTGACAAAAATTCCTATTCCCGGCGCTTTTAGGTCGATGCTAACAATGTGAATTAGGGTGGGACGCGGGTTAGTCCGAAATTCCCTGCGGTAGGCTATTCCCTGAAAGAGCGATCGGGATTCGTTTGTTTGTTGGGGGCGCAAAAAGTAGGGAATGTTGTAGAGTAGTATTGGTGCGAGCAATATTCCGAAACCGAGAATCTGGCAAATTTGTTTGATCGTGGGTCGATAAGTCATACCATTTTAGATTTGAGATGGGGGACGGGAACACTGACAGATTTATATATTTTCCAGCATCCTGTACTAATATGAAGTATTCGGATTCCAATAATTTTAGCAATCAAATTTTACGAAATCGATCGTTCCAAGGACAAGTTCTTAACGGTGCTGATTTCAGCGGTGCGGATGTTCGAGGCTGCAATTTTAGAAATGCTCAGTTAGCGGGTGCGAATTTTGTCGGTGCGAAAATCGGGCTTTCTCGGCGACAGATAGCTGTTTTGAGTGCTGGGGCGATCGCGATTTGTTTGCTTGTGGGCGATGTTCTGACTCGACTAATTTTGGGAACTCAAGGACAATTACCGGGCTCTGGCAGTTGGCCTTTTGTTCTGTTGCTGTACGGGGTTTTGAGCGCTGCTGGCTTCGCTTCGGCGATCGCCAGCAAACAGCCAAAAACCTCAAAAGCGGGTAGATTGGCACGAACAATTTCTGCTATTCTATCAGGAGCTTTGTTGGGATTTTTCTATGCTGGCACTGCAACTAATAATAATTCCCAGGCTGCTCTTGCTGGAATGTCGATCGGCGGGGTGTTAATGTTTTTTGTGAATTCCCGGATTCGTAGCCAATTTGCACAGGTGGCGATCGCATCGGCTGGAAGTGTGGCGACTTACGCAGCGGCTTTTTTGTTCAGTGCAACGGCGAGCGCTTTTCTGAGCACTCACAAACTGTTTTGGGGTATTTGTTTCGGTTTGCTGTCGCTGCTGTATCTTTGGTTTGCGTTTGTGTCTTTCTCGGCGCTTGTTAGAGAGATTGGAAATGCTGAGGGTACTTCCTTCAGAGGGGCAAATCTCGCTGATGCTAAGTTCGATATAAATTACCTCAATCTAAAATCTAAAATTTAAAATCTCAAATTCCCCGACTGATATTCAAACAGCAATTGAGCCAGCAGAAAGCGACGCTTTGCTGCAAACGGTGAGGGAGCAAATGGCCCTGGCAACTTTCAATCGCAACGACAGCGAACTGCTCAAAAAGATGGTCGAAAGTATGAGAGATTCGCAGGGAATGGGGAGGCTGAGTTTAGCCGAAACTCTCGGCTCAATTGGCAAACCTGCACCTCCTTTTTTGCTGGAAGCTCTAGCACATCACCCCAACGCTGTCGTGCGTAGAGCCTCTGCTAAAATGCTGACTCTGATTTGCGAGGCGATCGCCCGAACCACGCTGCTAGAAGCTTTTTTACAGGATGAGGATCAAGTGGGGGGAGGAAGAGTGGGATTAAAGACAAAGCCTGCGGTTTCCAACCGCGCCTACACAAACAAAACCCACTTGGAGTGGGTTAAAGAATTTTTACTCGATCGGGCTTGACAATTTCCTCTCAAAATGAGAGGATAAGCATAGTAGTCAAGGATCAAAGCAATCGATGCCAAACAAAAAAAGACACCAACCAAAAACCCATGCACCTAATCTCGATCTCCAACCTCCGTAATGATGCGGCCCAGTATCCCGATGTCAAAACTGAAATTGATACCTTGCATAAAAAATTCAAGAATGCAAAATGGCAGAATTTGGAGGAGGTTCGCAAGGAGTTCCGGGATGCCGAAGCAGTAGGAAACTTCACCGTCTTTAATATCAAAGGCAACAAGTATCGCCTGATTGTCGGCATCAACTACGAGGCTCAAACTATTTTCTACAAATATTTCCTAACCCATGCTGAATACGACAAAGACAAATGGAAAAATGATACTTACTTTTGATCGAGCAACTTATAGCAACTTGCTTGCAGAAATTGCTCCCAAGGCGATCGAAACCGAAGAGGAATACAATCGCTTCCTGGCAGTGGCAGAACGGCTAACCTTCGCTAAAAACCTCACTCCAGAGGAGAGAGTTTTATACAAGTTGTTAGTAACGCTCATTGAAGTTTATGAGACAGAAAATTATCCGATCGAATCGGAGCCTCATGAGATTTTGCAACACATCATGGAATCCAGTGGCACCCGTCAAGCGGACTTGGTAGGTATCATTGGATCGAGCGGTGTGGTGTCTGAGGTTGTGAATGGGAAAAGAGCGATTAGCAAGGCACAAGCTAAGGCACTAGGCGATTATTTTAAAATCTCACCTAGCTTGTTCATTTAATTTGGAAATTGGGCATTGGGAATAGGGGATTGGTTATTTGTGATTAGAAAAACTACTAACCAGTAACCACTAACTATTACCCATGCCCGATGCCCGATGCCCATGCCAGAGGCATCTGACCCTAGAAAAGCGAGATCCCTTGATTTTTCTAAAAGAATTCAAGGGATCTCGCTAATAATCAAAGTATTTATCTCAGATCAGAGATTTTTTTGGCAAGCTGTTTTTTTTGCCTAAACAGCTTGTTTAACGGAGAGGGAGGGATTCGAACCCTCGTTAAGTTGCCCTAAACACACTTTCCAGGCGTGCGCCTTCAACCGCTCGGCCACCTCTCCAAGGCTAAATTCATTCATTTAGCCACAGCTAAACTATATTAGCAGAACAAATCTGATTTGGGAAGGGGTAACGGCATAAATTTACTGTTTAATGTGGGTAGGGTGTCAAACGGGCAGGCTTGGATTCTCCTCCCTGTGTCGCAAACCCCTTCATCTAAAGGAGTTTGCCCGCCAAACCCCAATCTAAAATCTAAAATCTAAAATCTAAAATTCCATGACTAACTCTTACACAATTAAAATTCATAACAGACAGACAGGCGATCGCCACACCGTGCGAGTACCCGAAGACCGCTACATCCTGCAAAGCGCGGAAAACCAAGGAGTAGAATTGCCATTTTCCTGCCGCAACGGCGCTTGTACAGCCTGTGCGGTGCGCGTCAAGTCGGGGGAACTGCACCAGCCAGAAGCAATGGGGCTTTCGGTGGAACTACAAAAAGAGGGTTATGCCCTGCTGTGCGTCAGCTATCCCCGTTCCAACATCGAGGTAGAGACGCAAGACGAAGACGAAGTGTACGAACTGCAGTTCGGTCGTTACTTCGGCAAAGGTAAAGTTAGAGCCGGTTTGCCGTTGGATGAAGAATAAGGCAATTTGATAAATAATCAACTACCAATTATCCATGCTTTATCGATTATGTGCGATCGCCCTTTGTCTGTTGTTAGCTAGCTGCCAAAAACCCGAAATGCCCCAAGGTACGATCGCCAAAGTAGAAAGGGCCATCAGCGGCCAAACAATCGAAGTTATCAGTACAGCCGACAAAATAGCCTTATTAGAACAAATCAGGCTGATTGGTATTGATGCGCCGGATTTAAAACAGCAGCCTTGGGGAGAAGCAGCCAAACAAAGACTAGAACAGCTAACTGGGGGAAAACAGGTATTGTTAGAATCAGACATCGAAGAGAAAGATCGGTTCGATCGCAAACTAGCCTACTTGTGGCAAGATAAAATTTTGCTCAACGAACTGCTAGTCAAAGAAGGTTATGCCCTGGCCTCAGCGCGATCGCCCAACACCAAATACCAGCAGCGACTCGTGAACGCTCAAGAATGGGCGAGACTCATGGGTAAAGGCCTGTGGAATCCAGAACGAGCTTTGCGCCAAACTCCCGCAGAATTTCGCCAGCAAAATCGGAAATAGTCAGTTGGGAATGGGGAATTGGGCATTGGGAATGGGGAATTGGGCATTGGGCATTGGGCATTGGGCATTGGTTATTTGTGGGAGTCATTGGTGATTGCTTATTCGTTCATAAGGTTTGTAGTGAGGAGTGAAGTCCTCAGCTCTAAAATCTACGAAAATAATGACTTCAGTCTTTACTACAAACCTGTTTGATTGTGGGAGATTCACAAAACACGATCTAACAACTAACAACTAACAACTAACAACTGACAACTGACAACTGACAACTAACAACTGACAACTAACAAATGACTGACAATCAACTGCAAAACTTCTTAGAAATAGCCACCGAAGCAGCCCTAGCCGCCGGTTCCGTCCTGAAATCTTTCTGCGGAAAATTAGAAAAAATTCAAGAAAAAGGCCGATCGGGCGATTTAGTCACAGAAGCCGACAAAGCCTCAGAAGCCGTCATCTTAGAAATTCTCGGCCGCCACGTACCCGACCACGCCATCCTCGCCGAAGAATCCGGCAAATTAGGGGATGCTAGCAGCAAATACCTGTGGGCGATCGACCCTTTGGACGGCACAACAAATTATGCTCACCAATATCCTTTTTGGGCCGTGTCGATCGGACTTTTAATCGACGGTATACCACAAATTGGAGTAATTTACGACCCTTTTCATAATGAATTGTTTCGGGCAGGCAAAGGATTGGGAGCAACCTGCAACCGATCGCCGATCGAAGTTTCCCAAATCCCAGAATTGAGAACCAGCTTGCTAGTCACTGGCTTTGCATACGATCGGCGGGAAACAGCAGACAATAATTATGCCGAATTCTGTCACCTCACCCACCTCACCCAAGGCGTGCGGCGCAGCGGTTCCGCATCCCTAGACCTCGCACACCTGGCGATGGGGCGATCGGACGGATACTGGGAACGGGGACTCGCCCCTTGGGACGTAGCAGCAGGTGTAGTCATCGTCTCCGAAGCCGGAGGTCAAATTACAGCTTATGACGGCAGTGCCTTTGAGATGAACTCGGGTCGGATTTTGGCCACAAACGGCAAAATACACGCCGAACTCAGTGGCGCACTGCTAGCAGTTCCTCCGTTATCTTCCTGGGGGTAATCTACCTGCAGCAAGAGATCGGGGGTAGTACGGGGGTCAGAACCCCTTGACTCAAGCTACATTAAAGAATAGTGAGTGCGATTCGTTTAACCCAAATGGGTAGCAATACTCAGGGAAGGTTAGCCTAACCAACTGGTTAGTATAACTGAA
>NZ_JAUBTL010000032.1:0-80582 GCF_036702475.1 Microcoleus sp. D2_18a_B4 | reverse complement strand
GGACTGACATCCGTTACATCCGTTACATCCGTTACATCCGTTACATCCGTTACAGAATCCGTTGCCGAACTTCCTTCACCCGTCGCTGCGGCTGGATTTGGGCCGTGGCCAGATAATGCTGGAATCGGCAGCGAGTAGGCTAGAAACTGCGCTCGCCCCAAAGCGGTTGAGGTGGCTGGGGTCCAAAAAATAGTCGTTGCGGCCAGGCCACCGCTGCGACAAGTCGCGGAAAGCGAAGCCTTTTTGCCGCGAGAGTTGCTGCATTCGCAGCCGGAACTGCTGTTCTGCCCGCAGGCGAGTTCCGTCTAAGTAGTCGTCGGTGAGGGGCAAATTGACGAAAATCAGGGGAATTTTGCGAGCTTTGGTAAATGCTACAACTGAATTAAAGGCAGTTGCTTGTTTGCCTCCGAGGTTGAAGTTTTCGTAGTCGCGATCGTACTGGCCTGAAACGTAAGCGCGTTCTCGATAATAAGTGTTGGGATTGTACTTGCCCGACATAGCCATGAATCCGTTGGAGTCGATCGAATCTGCCAATTGGTTGAGTTGTCTGATGGCTACTGTTGTGCGTCGCGAGACTGGAATCACTTGTGCTTTTTGGGTTGCTGCATCCGCTGCGATCTGTTTTAACTCATATCTTGCAGCATTTGAGGCAACGGGCAAGATGCCCGTTCCACTAGACATGAATTTGATTGGGGGGTGGGTGTCAGCAACGGGCAGTTTGCCCGTTCCACTTGACAGGAATTTGATTTTGGGGAGTAGGGGTTGGGCATCTTGCCCGCCTGCAGCATTCTCAGCAACGGGCAAGATGCCCGTTCCACGAGACAGGAGGTTGATTGTGGGGTGCGCGTCTTGCCCGCCCGTGAAAGGTCTATCGACAGATGCCAATGCTTTGCGGAAAGTATTTTTAGCGCAGGGCTGCGGGAATCTGTAACACTGGGGAATCACATTCGGTTCATCCGACGGCAGTTCGGGGCGAACGCCTGCGGCTATAAGTTGGCTGCCTTCAGAATCGACGATCGAATTAAAAGTGCGATCGTCCCGGCCGCTGTTAAATGCGCGCACACCATCCGCCCAGACAATCATTTGAGGCAAATGATCCGGCTTCAAAAGCCGCCGCAGTTGAAAGTCAACTACTTGTGCAGTTGCGCCGTTGACTGAAAAGTTAAATACTTTTAAGCCCGGACGGCCCCTTTGGGCCAAAGATTGTTTTAGTTGTTTGGGATCTACGCCCTGCAATGCGCGGGAACTGCCGACAATCAAAACATCTGGTGGCCCGACGGCAGCAACGTAGGATAGGTAAAGTTCGAGTTGTTCGTTGAGTAAATCGCTGCTGAAGCTGACTGTACTGGCTTGCGATCTGGTTGCGCTCGCTTGCTGCTGGGAATAAACCAGGTTTCTCATGTACTCCACCACTTTTTTCTCCGCAAACGCCCGTCTGGGACTGCCGGGGGGAACGGCTTGCATCCAAGCGACGGCCTGCACCCACAGGGCGGCTACTTCGTCCCAGTCTTCTTTTGAATTGGCTGATTGAGCCAAATTAGAAGCTTGGGTGGCAAAGTTAATTGACTCCGTGAAGGCATCGTTTTGGGGGCAAGAGGGAAGGCTGAGGGATTTTCTGGTTTTGTTGCGGTTTTGAGCTAACAGAGACGTTGGGGACTGCGCTAGGACGGCGGATTCGATCGAACCCGATGGCGCTGCGGTGTTGGGCGGCTTCGTTGACGAACATCCCAAAGTTACGGCTAATACAGCGGCTGCGGCGCAGGTACGTTTGAGGATGCTGGTGCTGATGCTAGCAATGTAGCGGCGAATCATAAAGCTTTCAGCGATCGCGAAACATTACTAGATATTACCGCAAGCGGCCATTCCTCGGCAGCCGCGATGGTGACGTTTTGAGTATTTATGTATGGGATTCGATGACTGCTTCGGCTTGCAGGGCGATCGACCTCAATTTATCCAGTGTATCCTGGTTCGCACTCTGCCACAACCCCCGCTGACGAGCTTCTAGCAATCTTTCCGCCATATCTCGCAGTGCCCAAGGATTGTTTTCTTGAATAAATGCCTGCACTTTTTCATCAAAAATGTAAGCCTCGGCGATTCCTTCATACATAAAATCCTCTACACAATTTGCCGTAGCATCGTAAGCAAACAAAAAATCAACAGTTGCTGCAATTTCAAACGCACCTTTATAACCGTGTCGCATCGCACCTTCTATCCATTTGGGATTCACAGCCCTACTGCGATAAACCCTCGCAATTTCTTCTCGCAGTTGCCGGACTTTCGGATTTTCGGGAATTGAATTATCTCCAAAATAGGTTTCAGGATTTTTGCCTTGCAAATTGCGAATTGCGGCCGTCATTCCGCCTTGGAATTGATAATAATCGTCGGAGTCGAGGATGTCGTGTTCGCGGTTGTCTTGGTTTTGCAGAACTATTTGCATTTGGCCGAGGCGTTGTTCAAATGCTTCGGGTGCAGAACATCCCCATTCACTCTGTTTAACTCCTGCTAAATCTCCCGGCAAATTTGAGGAACTAGAGGAGGTATAGGCGTAACTGCTCCAATTAATGTAAGCTTTTGCTAAATCGCTGTCGTCTGTCCAGTTTTGAGCTTCAATTATGCCTTGAAGTCCTGCGCCGTAAGCACCTGGTTTTGAGCCAAAGACTCGAAATTGCGATCGCCCTTGCGCCTCTTCCTGACTCAAACCTGTAGATTCCCAATACAAAATCTCTTCCTTAACTTGTGCTGCTAAAGGGTTATTTTCTGCCGATTCCTCTAAATCTGCCACAGCTTTTACCGCACTATCAAACAAATCAATTAAATTAAAAAAAGCATCGCGGAAAAAGCCAGAAATTCGCAAAGTAACATCAACGCGCGGCCGCCCCAAAACAGAAATTGGCAAGATTTCAAAATCTACAACCCGGCGCGAAGGGCCATCCCAAACTGGTTGAACTCCTATCAGTGCCAAGGCTTCGGCGATGTCATCTCCCCCCGTCCGCATGGTGGATGTTCCCCACACTGACAAACCCAAAGTTTTCGGATATTCGCCGTTTTCTTGGGTGTATCTTTCGATTAAAGTTTCAGCAGCAACTCGGCCAACTCTCCAGGCGGTTTCTGTGGGAATGGCGCGGATATCTACTGAGTAAAAATTGCGACCTGTGGGCAATACGTCTGGTCTGCCGCGAGTGGGCGCGCCGGATGCGCCGCTTGGTATGTGCCGCCCATCTAGTCCGCGCAAAAGGTTGGTAATTTCTTGGTTTGTTTGGAGGAGTGATGGTAAAAGATAGTTATTTATCCAGTCTAATTCTTGTTGGGTTGATTCTCCTATTGGCGGATTTGTAACCGCAGATGAACGCGGATTAACGCGGATCTTTTCGATTAAGTTATCTACTAATTCAGCGGCTTTTTCTTCGAGTTCTGCTGTTAAATCGCCTGCTGTGCGGTGCTGAATTATCGACGTTGGATCGCAGGTTAAGGGGTCGAAATCGTAGCCTGAGTCTTCTGCTAGGGCGCGGGTTATGCCCGATCGCCCGTTGGTGGGATGGCGGGCGATCGCAATTATCAAATCTCTCAACTGTCTACCTTCGGGACACTGCCCGAAAATGTGCAATCCGTCGCGGATTTGGGATTCTTT
The DNA here is from genome assembly GCF_036702475.1 of Microcoleus sp. D2_18a_B4. Taxonomy (NCBI): domain Bacteria; kingdom Bacillati; phylum Cyanobacteriota; class Cyanophyceae; order Oscillatoriales; family Microcoleaceae; genus Microcoleus; species Microcoleus sp. D2_18a_B4. Next base: position 76,954 of record NZ_JAUBTL010000032.1, on the reverse strand, counting down.
GAGTTCGCAAAGATAGCCATCTGTGCGGGTAATAAATTCTGTAAATTCCGATTTATTTAGTTGTATTCCTAAGTCTTTATCTAAGTTTTCTTTGTTGGTGAGGGCGAGAATGCGATCGCGAATCATGGGCAATCTGGACGGATCTAAACTTTGGGCTTCGCAATACTCGTCGATTAAGGTTTCCAACTGCTGCAAAGGCCCGTAGAGTTCGGCGCGAGTCATCGGCGGTGTGAGGTGGTCGATAATCACAGCTTGCGATCGTCTTTTTGCTTGGGAACCTTCTCCCGGATCGTTGACAATGAACGGATAAAAATTCGGCAACGCCCCTAACGCTACTTCTGGATAACATTTGTTAGACAATGCTATACTTTTACCGGGAAGCCATTCTAAGTTGCCGTGTTTTCCAGCATGAATTATAGCGTCAATTCCCAACTTTTCGCGCAGCCAATAATAGTAAGCTAGATAATTGTGAGTTGGTTCTAAGTCTGGGGCGTGATAATTTAACGCGGGGTCGAGTTCGTATCCCCGCGATGGTTGAATTCCTACAAACACATTCCCAAACTGAATTCCCGGAATCGGAAAAGACCTATTGTTACTTATAAAATCTTGTGCATAGCTTCCCGGAAGCCCCCATCTTTTACAAATCCCATCTTGCACTTCCTGCGGCAAAGTAGCAAAATATTCTTCATATTCTGCCAAATCCAAAGATTGATGAACAGGCCGCAATTCGCGTCCTTCCGGGTCATTTGTCACGCCGGAAGTTAACAGTTCAATTAACTCGTTGCCGCTAGCGGGGATGTTTTCAATTTGATAGCCAGCTTGCTGCATAGCTTTGAGGATTTCGACACAGCTAGCGGGCGTATCTAAGCCGACGCCGTTGGCTAAGCGGGCGTTGCGAGTGGGGTAATTTGCCAGAATTATGGCGATGCGTCTGTTGGCGGCTGGGGTTTGTTTCATCTTCACCCAATTCGCGGTTAAATCTGCTACAAATGAAATGCGATCGCCCGCTGCTACATAGCCTACTACATCTGTTTCTAATTCGCTGTTCCAAGTCTGTACGGCTTTAAAAGAAACCGCCCTAGTAATGATTTTTCCATCTACTTCTGGCAATGCTACATTCATCGCTACATCGCGGGGCGAAAGTCCCTGAAGTTCCGTTTCCCACTGTTCCAAACCGCCACCGCTGAAGATTGCTTGCAATACGGGAACGTCTAAGGATTTTAAGCTGTTTTGTTCCGGTTCTTGACTGCTGAAACCGGAGACTGCAAAACTTGTGGTATTGAGCAATAATTGAATTGGTTCGGATTCTTTTGGTTTAAAATACTCTAGCAATTCTATTTGCAAATCTGGTTCCCGCAGAGAAGACACAAAGACGGGAACTGGGACTAAATTTCGCTCTGCTAGAGCTTGACAGAGTGCATCAATTGGTGCTAAGTTTCCTGATAAATAATGAGCGCGATAAAATAATATTCCGACCGTAGGGGCGGTGCCCCCGTGCCCGCCCTCGTCGTGCCTTTTAGGGAGTGTTTCCCAACCCGGAGATCCCCCCCAGCCCCCCTTAATAAGGGGGGAGCAAGAAGTTGTCCAAGTCCCCCTTCTTAAGGGGGATTTAGGGGGATCAGCGTCGGTTGGTAAACCCGGAGATCCCCCCCAGCCCCCCTTAAGAAGGGGGGAGCAAGAAGTTGTCAAAGTCCCCCTTCTTAAGGGGGATTTAGGGGGCTGAGCGTCGGTTGGTAAACCCGGAGATCCCCCCCAGCCCCCCTTAATAAGGGGGGGGCAAGAAGCGGTCAAAGTCCCCCTTATTAAGGGGGATTTAGGGGGATCTGAATCTGGTGGTAAAGTTTCAAAACACTCCTCCCCGCGCCCGATCCAATCATAAATTCCGACGCGGGAGACTGTTTGAGGTAGCGGTGGATTATAAGCAGTTTTCAGGCAAGTATCGGCGGCAAATTTGAGTGCGTTAACAAAGTTTTGGACTCCGCCTTCTGTGAAGTAGCGCCACAGTTTATTGACTGCTGACAGCGATACATTGGAATGGCTGATTAAATCGGGATCGGGACTGTCTTCTCCCGGCATTACAATCAGTGCTGCGTTAGTTTTCTGCACTGTTTCCCGCAGAATCTCTAAGCCGTAAGACCAATAAGAACGCCCTCCTAACAGTCTTAAGATTATGACCTCTGCGCGTTCTAAAACTTCCTCTGCATAAGTATCAATTGTTAGTTGTTGCTGCAACTGAAGCAGATTTACTGCGCGCACTTTGGGAAAATTTGCCGGCATTTTGGATGCGGCGGCTGCGAGAGTTTGAATGTCGGTGTCAGCAGCACTAATAAATACTATTGGTGCAGGGGTTTGCTGAATAAAAATTACTCCTTCTGATTGAGGGTTCCAACCTCCGGGCGTGGCTGCTATTTTGTGCATTAATTTTTTTTATTTTAATAAATAGTGAGAGAAAGTGCGATCGCCTTGAGTATAACATGACTTATACATAAATAGAGGCTAGGGCGTGTTTCCCACCAGGACATTCCCGCCCAACCGAGAGAGGGCGGACACGGGGAGTAGGGGTCGCACCGCCCCTACATTGGGGGGGAGAATGAGCGTCAAAGTCCCGGAAATCTCAACCTATAAACTGATAAATAAAACTCCCAAAATCATGATTCCGGCCCCTAATAATCTTTGTTGAATATCTTTTTCCTTAAAAATGAAATGACCGAACAATACACCCATTAACACGCTAGTACGCTTAATCGCGATCACTTGCACTACGAAAGTTAATGTCAAAGCTTGCATTTGAAAAAGCACTCCAATAGCATTTAAAGACCCCATAGCAGCTAGCATTGGTAATTGTTGGAGAATTTTTCGCCCTGAATTTGGGGTTTTGTGCAATAAAACTGGCAGTAGCAAGACACTGATTGTACCAAACAAAGAGAATAACCAAAAAATAGGGGATGAATTTGTAACTCCTATTTTGTCAAAATTTGAGGCAATACTCCAGAGCAATGCGACGATTAACATCAATTTGGGCCCTGGTTCATTCAGCAGTGCTGTGAATGGGGCTAAATATCCTTTTGATTTCTCTTTTATATTTAATAAATAAGAGCCTCCTACGATTAGTAAAATGCCAATATAATCAAAAAGTTTGGGGTATTCACCGACAATTAACGGTGAAGTTACCAACATGAATAATGGTGTCAAAGCTACCAGCGGTAGTGTTAGGGATAAATCTGATACTTTGATGGCTTTGATGTAGAGGAGGGATGTGACAGCGTTGATGCTACCTCCGATTAATAGGGCGAGCCAAAATTGAGAGTTTAATGTCGGAATTCCTGTATAAACTACCCAGGGAATCAAAAAGATGACTGAAAAAAATGAGAGAGACCAAGCGACGACATATTCGTCACTTTTTTTGAGGTTTTGTTTCCCAAAAACGTCTTTGACGGCTTCAAAAAAAGCGGTCAAGAGTCCTAAAATTAACCAAGTCATCCTAAATATGCGCTCCTGACTCGCTCGTCGTTTAGCAAATCTGCTCCAATACCTGTGAGAGTAATGTTACCAGCTTCTAGTACGTAACCCCGATCGGCAATTTGCAGTGCTAAACTGGCGTTTTGTTCGACTAAAAGGATTGTAACGCCTGTGGAACGCAGATTTTGAATAATTCCGAAAATTTCTTTGACGATCGCAGGTGCTAAACCTAAACTGGGCTCGTCTAATAATAGCAGCTTCGGGCGGCTCATCAGAGCACGGGCGATCGCCAGCATTTGCTGTTCCCCACCGCTGAGAGTTCCTGCTAGCTGGCGGCGCCTTTCTGCTAGGCGCGGAAATATCTCAAATTGGCGCTCTAAATCGGCTTTTACTGCTGCCGAGTCCGATCGAATATAGGCCCCTAATTCTAAGTTAGTTAACACCGTTTGCTGCGCCAAAACCCGCCGCCCTTCTGGACTGTGGGCGATTCCCAATTTCACAACTTCGTGAGCTTGGCGGCGGCTAATATCGCGCCCGCTATAAATAATTTGTCCTTGTCGCAAATTAACTATTTTAGAAATAGCTCTCAGGGTGGTACTTTTGCCCGCACCGTTGGCACCGATGAGACTGACAACCTCGCCCGCATTAATGGTGAGATTAATATTTTGTATGGCTTGAATCCCACCATAATTTACAGAAAGATTCTTGAGTTCTAAGAGGATATTTTGAGATATTTTGGGTGGGCTTTCGTGCATTTTCGGTGACTTTGAGGTAGATTCCGATTTACCGTTGGGTGGGGGCGGGTTTATGAAATTATTGGTCTTAGGCAATTATTGTTGGTGAAACCCGCCCCTACAGAATGCGTGAGAATGGTGCAAGATGTGAGTTTACTCGTTCCCCGGCTCTGGCTGGGAACCAGTTAAATTTTCTACGTTTCATCTCCCAAATAAGCCTCAATAACTGCCGGGTCATTCCTGACAATAGCAGGCTCGCCCAAAGCAATAAGCTGACCGAAATGCAAGACGGCAATGCGATCGCACAATCCCATAACAAGCGGTACATGATGCTCGATCAATATTACAGTTAAATTGAATTGTTGGCGCACTTCGCGGATAAATTCGCTTAATTTGTGCTTTTCATTGGGATTCATCCCCGCTGCTGGTTCATCTAACAGCAATATTTGCGGTTCTAGGGCTAAAGCGCGGGCAATTTCTAAGCGCCTCTGGTCGCCGTAGGGCAAGTTTTTGGCTTGTTCGCCCGCGCGATCGCCCAATCCGACTAAATCCAACAATTCTAAGGCTTTTCGCTGGGTTTTGCGTTCCATTGCGTTAGATGCTGGCAAGCCGAAAATCCCCGCCAGCACCGATAAAACTGGATTGCCCGATCGACTGTGGATGTGTCGGGCGATCGCCACATTTTCCACAGCAGAAAGTTCCCCAAATAACCGGATATTTTGAAAAGTTCTGGCAATACCTTTATTGGCAATTTGATAAGGCTTCAATTGGGAAATATTTTCATTTTGATAAATCAGCTTGCCACTAGAAGCAGGTATCAGTCCAGTCATTAGATTAAATAGAGTTGTCTTGCCCGCGCCGTTAGGGCCGATTAATCCAAAAATTTCGTGTTTTTCAACTGTAAAAGATACGTTGTTTACAGCAATTAAACCGCCAAAGCGGCGAGTTAATCCTTTGGCTGCTAAAACAGGATTGCTGGTTGAGAGGGTAAGGGGTTCGGAAATCATAAACACATCATAGAACGAATATAAGATATCTAATTATGCCTTAGACTGCCGAATGTTCTTAAAGTCCCCCTTTTTAAGCAGTATTTAGGGCGATCGATTTCACCACGGACAAGCACAAATTTAGATGCCCCGGAGTCCTGAAACAGTTTGATGAGAATGTATACACAATTATTCCAATGGCTGAGACGGCTCATCAAACACAAGGATTCTAGCCCATGACGAAGCACTGCCGACAAAGATTAGCTGCCGTAATTGCCCTCTCGTTTCTATCTTTCACATCGCCTTTGCTGTTGACTCGCAATGCTGCGGGTGGAATTGGGGAGGAACCCACAGCTAATCCCAAACAGATTGCCTCCCTCACCGAGAAGTTAAAGACTAACAATGAAACGGCACTTGATGCAGCTATTAAGCTGTTACGAAAAATAGGTGAACCCGCCATCCCTGATTGGATGGAAGCTTTGCAGGATCAGAATTTGTCAGTCGGCCAGAGTGCTGCTGAGGTTCTAAGACAAATTGGTTTTCCTGCTATTCCTGCCTTTGTCAAAACCTTGAAAGACTCAGATGTGTCGGTGGGTGCAGAAGCTAAAATTGCACTGCCGCAGCTAATTCTGTTGCTGAAAGACTCCGATGCAACTGTGCGTAGCCGTGCAGACTATGCTTTGGGAAGGATGGGTGCAGAAGCTAAAACTGCTGTGCCGCAGCTAATTCTGTTGCTGAAAGACTCCGATGCCACTGTGCGTAGCCGTGCAGCCAATGCTTTGGGAAGTATCGGTGCAGAAGCTAAAATTGCACTGCCGCAGCTAATTCTGTTGCTGAAAGACTCCGATGCAACTGTGCGTAGCCGTGCAGACTATGCTTTGGCAAGGATGCGTGCAGAAGTTAAAACTGCTGTGCCACAGCTAATTTCCCTGCTTCAAGACTCAGATGCAACTGTGCGTAGTAGTGCAGCCAATGCTTTGGGAAGTATCGGTGCAGAAGCTAAAACTGCACTGCCGCAGCTAATTGTCTTGCTGAAAGACTCCCATCCAAATGTGCGTAGTAGTACAGCCTCTGCTTTGAATAAAATCCGTGCAAAAGCTTAAACTGCACTGCGGCAGCTAATTGTCTTGCTGAAAGACTCCAATCCAAATGTGCGTAGGTAGTGCAGCCTCTGCTTTGAGGAGGATTGGTGCAGAAGCTAAAACTGTTGTGCCGCAGCTAGTTCCGCTGCTGAAAGACTCCGATGCAAATGTGCGTAGCCCTGCGGCCCCTGTCTTGCTAAGTATTGCTCTTCACCTTCGAGAAAAAGCAAAGACGCTAACTTCACCGGAGTTAAATCAGGCTGTATCAAACCTAGAATCAGCCTTAAAAATTTTGGATGAACCTAAAGCTAATTTGTCACAAACAACGATCGCAAATATCCGTGTATATAGCGGTTCTCAAGCGTGGTGAGGTATGCCCTATGCCCTATGCCCTATACCCTATGCCCTATGCCCTATGCCCATGAGTACCTCATATGAGAGCTCGAAAGGCTATACATCAATGCTCTCAAAGCTGAACAAAGCAATCCCCCCTTCATCAAATCACTTCCCAAAAATGCCTACATCTGGGGAATTTACATATTTGTCCTCTGGAGAAACTTTGCCATCAACCCACTGCGGCTGCTCAAAATCTACGAAACCTTAAAACCGAAATAGCCGGCGGCAGAAACATCACCGTTTTGCTAGCAAAACTCTATGCCGACCAACTCATTGCCAAGAAATAAGGCACAACTGACGGCAATTTACCGGATAATATTTTGGCGTTAATGCTGCACTATTTAAACCAAATAAACCGCAGCGGAACAGAGGATAAAGTCAGCGATTACACCGCTAGATATTAACGGCAAAGATGAGAGTTAATGGCAATATGTCTTGAAGGTAGCCGACTCCCAAAATTCATCAGAAGCGATCGCCGGGTTTTTGTTAGGAGTAAAAAATTGCTATCTCGATAAAATTCCCGGTGCAGAAGATACCGACTTTCTGCAGGAAGAGATCGCATCGCGCTATAATATTACAATTACCGTAGCGCCTGAATCTCCTGAACATCTCGCAGGGATAATTGTATAACAATGTACATACCAGATTCGCAATCTTCCCCAAGAAAAGTGCTGCCGACGATGTACGATCTACCCAGTGAAGACCCGGAGGAGCCTGGTTTGCCTGACGAATATCACCGGTGGCAAGCACAACTTTTGTGCGATAGCTGCCTCCCCTCTAATTATCCACCCGATCGCCTCTTCTCGGCCAGCGATCTCAATCTATACTACGACTCCAACCATCCCAATTGGTACAAAAGACCCGATTGGTATTTAGTTGTGGGGGTTTCGAGATTTTACCAAGACAGAGACTTGCGCCAAAGTTACGTGATTTGGGACGAAGCCGTAACTCCTTTAATTGCGATCGAATTTCTGTCACCTGGTACGGAAGATGAAGATTTAGGACTGACAGAATCAGAACCAAACAAACCGCCGACTAAGTGGCAGGTTTACGAAATAATTTTGAAGATTCCTTATTACTTTGTTTTTAGCAAATACAACAACCAATTGAGGGTATTTCGGTTAATTGGCAACCGTTACCGCGAACAATTGTTAACAGGTTCTCGATTTTGGATACCGGAAATACAGTTAAGTTTGGGTTTGTGGGAAGGTGCTTTCCTGCAAAATCAAAGGTTGTGGTTGCGCTGGTATGATATTAATGGCAATTTGATTCTGACTCCAGAAGAATTTGAAAGACAGCGAGCTCAATTGGAAAGCCAACGAGCCGAGTTTGAAAGGCAGCAAGCTGAAATTGAAAGACAGCAAGCTGAATCAGAAAGGCAACGAGCCGAGTTTGAAAGGCAACGAGCTGAATCAGAAAGAGAGCGAGCAAATCGTTTAGCCGATCGACTCCGAGCAATGGGCATTAATCCAGATGAGCTGTAAAATTAAATAGCAGCATGAAATTGTGCAAGCTGCAAGCGCTGTCGATAAAAACTTATTAACTAAAAATAAATTATGCCTGAATCTACCTCATTGCGCGATCGCTACCTAGCACTAATCGACAAAATTGTCGAAATCACCCTCAAAGGTCAAATTCGCTCCAAAGAACAAGTTTATCAAATGCTGGTGCAAGACATTAGCACCGGTACCGGCGAAATATTTGAACGCTGTTTCGGCGAACGCCTTGATGCCGCCGAAAATCAACTCAGAAATGAAAAAGACGAAATCAAACAAGCAAAGGCAAATCGCACCCTCCGAGCTCTCAAAACCATCCAAGGAGAATGGGAACGCTGGCAGAAAGATAACCGCGTCGATCGCGCAATTGCATCCTCAATCCAACAAATCGTTACCGCCGAATCTAACGCCCGCCTCCTGGCATTATTACAAGTAATCGATCCGAATAAAGAACATCCGCTGACTCTGGCTCAATTGCAGCAATTGGCAAAATCTCTGCACCAACAAATGCTGCAAACTTCTAATCCCGAAACCGAACAAGATTTGCTGCAAATCACCGCCGGCATCGCCAAAGGTTTAGAATCTTGGCAGCGTTTGGAACCGGAACTTGTGGGCTGGATTTATCAGCCGCAGCAGCTAGGATTTGCCGGTAGTCCCGAACAAAATGGGCCTTGGGCTTTTTGGGCCAAAAAAGTTAACAGTCCCTTTCCCCAGGCTCTTTTGAATACTATTGCGCTAGGTGAATCTGTAGTTCAATTCGCAGCCCAGCAATCGAATTTAGATTTAGGCATATTGGTGGAAGTGGCGATTATATTGCAGTGCTTGCAGCGGGCGTTGGCGACATGGTTTGACAAGCAAGTTTACGATTCCAAAGTGTCAACAAAAGCTTCAATTTCTACTTACATTACTTTTGCGGTAATTTGGAGTCAGCTAGCTAGTGGGTTTAATAATTCTACCAAGAGCGGGGAGCAGTTGGCAAATGCTTGTTTTCAAGTAACTTTGCAAATTTTGCGCGCTTTTTCTCAGCGAGAATACTTTCCACTTTACGGCGGGATTTTTGCTTCGTTTGATGGTAAAGCTCTGCGTCATACTTTGGATTATTTAGATGAACCGCTGCGCCGAGTTGAAGGCACTCAAGCGAAAGCTCGGATTCTGACGCTTTTGGGTTATTCGATGCAGGCGGCTGGGGCCTACGAGCGATCGCTCTTGCTGCACAAGCAAGCGCTGGAAATTGCCCGCATGGAAAGAGACAAAGCTTGCGAAGTTGCCAATCTCAATCACATCAGCCGCAACTATGTTGCTCAAAAAAATTATCAGGAAGCGATTAATTACAGCCAGCGGGCTTTAATTATGGCACGACAAGCGGGAGAGCGACAAGGCGAGGCAAATGCTCTGGCTAATTTGGGTTACAGTGAAGTGTTTCAAGCGCGGCAGTTGGAGGAGGTGGAACCGGAAGTTTATGAGAGTGCGATCGGTTATTTGGAACAAGGTTTGTTGCTATCGGAAAAATTGGGAGACAGGCAAAGTCAAGCTTTTTGTTCCAGCAGTCTTGGTATTGCTAAAATCGCCCTGGAAAATGCTGAAGGTGCGATCGAATATTTGCTCAAAGGTTGGCAAGCGGCTCAATTCTCAGGGGATTTATATTTGCAAGGTCTGAATTTGGCTTACTTGGCTCAAGCTTATTACAGAATCAACTCACTAGAAAAAGCGATATTTGCGGGCAGTTTGGGGATGTATACTTTGGAGCAAATTGGTGCGATGGAGTGGCGTCAATCGGCTGGTTTGTTGACAATTTTGCGGGGTCAAATGGGGGCGGAATCTTTTAAACAAGCTTTGGCGAAAAGTCGAGCGAATATCATTCCGGCGATCGGTGTTGATGGCTACGATTACATCCCGGAGTTGCTGGAAAAATATCAGCAATCTATCTAATATCAAAATCGCTCGGCGGTTGAAACCGCTACTATACAAACGAAGTCCGCCTACGCGGACTAAGAAATTCTTCAGTCCGCGCAGGCGGACTTTGTATGTGTAGCCGCGATTTCAATCGCCGGGAATTATCATATCATGTCCGATCGATTAACCATAATATCCCGGCCGGGCGGGTTTTTGAGATTGTCAATTATTGGCAGATATTGGCAGGTTTACCCGCCCATACCTGATTTCGGGCGAAGCGAAGCGGAGGGAATCGACCGGACATGATATAACTCTTTGTTGTGGAACAGGCCGGAAAGCCTGTTGCTGACAGAGGTTTAAGGTGTAAGTTCTAACTCGCCGAAAATCACCATTATCAATTAGTATTTCATGGGCGGGCTCTCCTGCCCAACCCCTACTCCCCACAAGAAAATTGAATTTTTGTGGAACAGGCATCTTGCCTGTATTGAATTTTTGTGGAACAGGCCGGAAAGCCTGTTCCTGGATATTTTGATGCACCCCAATCTCCAAATAACTAATGCTCAACTATCACCGGTGTACCAACGGCGACTTTCTCAAATAAAGCCTGTGCATCTTTGTCAAACATTCTGACGCAGCCGTGAGAAGCCGCCCCCCCGATCGACTCTGGATTCGGAGTACCATGAAAACCAATCACATTCTTGCCATCCGTCCAAAACCCCATCCACCTACTCCCTAATGGATTGTCTGGCCCAGCAGGAATAAGTTCTCCTGTCCAAGGATTTTGCCAAACTGGATCTTTGATCATTTGCATAACTTTAAAATTGCCTGTAGGAGTTTCCCACCCGCCTTTTCCCACAGCAACCGGGAAACTGGTTTGCACCTTATTTTGTCGGTAAACATAGACGCGGCGTTCTCGCAATTTCAGCACTAAACGCACTTCCTCAATAGGATTTACCGCCGGATTTGGTTCCTGGGGAAGATAACGAAATGGTTCTCCCAATGGCGGTAGTTCTGGGGTTCCGAGATTCGGCAATTTTGTCTCGGATGTGGGCCGCTGCGCTGCGATCGCACTATTACTTGAATTAGCCTCCACTTCGGCAGTCGCCTGCTGCTGTATGCCCACCGACAGCGCGGCTGCACTCAAGCTAAGCACAATTAGCTTATTAAATAAAAATTTGCTGTTCACCATTTTTTTGTTCGCTAAACTCCTAACCAGCAGTTCCTACAAAGTTCCGATCTAATTATCCGCCAACCGCACCCGATCGGAAAAATTTTGAGATGCTTTTTGACCGCAACTGCGCGGCACAGTTTTTAGTTGAAATTCCACCACTGATAACTTGTAACTCAACACAAAGCTTAGCCAATAATACCAAAACCACAAGGTTTTTATAAGCTGCCCAGTGGAGTTACGCAATAGAATGTCGTTAAAAAACCCGGTTTCTGCGTAAATCTTGCAAGAAAATGATTAAATTTTCCCTCCGACTAATTTGATTTTTTAGGAATGGCCAGCGGGCGATCGACTATTCAAACTATGGCGGTGCTGTATCCGGCAAGCACAATCTGTCTTTAGGTAGAGTTCCTCCCAGCAACAGTTAGGCCTGCGGAAAAAAACTGCTACGGTCGATCGAATAAACTCAATATATCACGGCAACACTCTAGAGATGCCAACCGCTGAACTTGTTGTAAATCGGGAACTTATGATGTAAAATTTAGTCTTTCAATACTTGTTCGATAATCTTTTTTTGAGATTGTCATAAATTTCCTACTCTGGGGATTAAACTGGATTAGGTATAGAGGTTGGGACTTTCGTGCAGCGGAAGCAAACCCGACCCTGAATAGCAGTTAATGTGAGGTTTCAATGCGTCTTCAGAACATCAAATTATTGACAGGTGCAACACTGTCGGTGGTCATTTCGGCGGTCTCAGTAAATCCTGCGATGGCTAACCCTGCAACTCAAATAGCCCAAACGCAGACCACCACAACAGCAAACACTACAACCATTGTCGGTTTTGTCAAAAGTATTGTCGGCGATGTAGTAACTATTCGCGAAGAAAGCGCGCCGTACAGGACTCTCAGGGTTCAAAGATGCGTCCTGAGAATTATTGGCCTAGTACCGGGAATGAAAGTCAGAGCCACCGTCGCCGGCTCTCAGATACAAAATATCGCCGTGATCCCCGATTATAAGGTGGTAGCCACAACGGTTGCTCGTCCCGCAACCCCAGCACCGGCACCGCGTCCGGCCCCAGAACCGCCACCGCGTCCGGCTCCTCGTCCGGCTCCGGCTCCGGCTCCTCGTCCGGCTCCCCGTCCAATTCCGGCTCCGGCTCCCCGTCCGGCTCCTGTGAGAGGACTTTGGTAGAGCTAGGCTATACCATTTTCGATTTGAGATTTTTGATTTTCGATAGGAATGACCAAAAGCAATGTGGTCACCAGCCGCGTGATTCATTCGTGGAGCGAGAAAAAAGCTCGAATCCAAATCGCCAGCCCTCGGAGTTATCAGTGGGGTCGCTTTCTTCAATCTAAAATCTAAAATCTAAAATCTAAAATCGATTGACTGATCGAGCTCAAAGTTTGGAGCACAGGCCTACAGTTGCATTGTTTTGTACAACTGGTATCAGTAAATGGAATTAAGCCACCGCGCCGGCGGTGGCTTAGCTGTTGAATAGCAGTTAGAATAATAGAATTGTCCAGCAATTGTGGAGAAATCGCTGCTATGTATTACCTGCGTTTCTTGCTGCTAATTCTGCTGTTGCCGATGATTGCGTGCGATCGAGCTACAGATGCGAGATCCCCTGCTGTGGGCGACAACGGCCCCGTGTCGCAAATTCCCTCCCGTGCACCGCTGGGAAATGTTGGGACAAATCAAATTGTACCGACCAAACCGCTGTCGCCGCAGCCAATCCGTATTGTTGCAACTGCTTTGCCGCAGCCAGGAGCCAGCGAAAGCGCCTCAAAACCTCCTCAAGTAATACCGATTCCCGCATCGCCAGTGCTGCGAGTGCCTCCTGGCTTTGTCGTCAACGTTTTTGCTGACAATTTAGACGCTCCCCGATGGCTAGCTGTGACGCCGACAGGCGATGTTTTGGTAACAGAAACCCGGCAGAATCGGATTACGCTGTTGCGAGATGCCAACGGCGACGGGGTTGCTGAGGTTCGCAAGACTTTTGCAAGTGCCCAAAACGGGTTAAATATTCCCTTTGGCATGGCTTTTGCCGATCGCTATTTTTTCCTCGGAAATACCGCTGAAGTCCGCCGATTTCCCTACACAAAAGGGCAGGAACAATTAACAGGTACTGGTCAAAAAATTGCCGATTTACCGGGCGGCGGCTACAACCAACACTGGACGCGAAATGTTGTCGTTTCCCCCGACAATAGCAAGCTTTTCGTCTCAGTTGGATCGCAGTCTAATGCCGATGTCGAACCGCTGCCGAGGGCGTCTGTTCAAGTCATGAATTTGGACGGCAAGAACCAGCAAATTTTTGCTTCAGGGTTGCGAAATCCGGTGGGATTGGATTTTCACCCAAAAACCAATCAACTCTACACGACAGTCAACGAACGCGACGGTTTGGGAGATGATTTGGTGCCGGATTACTTGACAAGAATTCGTCAAGGCGAGTTTTACGGCTGGCCTTACACTTATTTTAAGCCGAATTTGCTCGACCCGCGCCACTCCAGAAATGGCAATAGCGATCGACCTGATTTAGCGGCTAAAACATTAATGCCAGACGTGCTGTTTCAGGCGCACTCGGCGGCTTTGGGGCTTCAGTTTTACGACGGCAAAACGTTTCCCAAAAGATTTCTCAACGGGGCATTTGTGGCGTTTCGCGGCAGTTGGAACCGGAACGCTGGAACTGGTTATAAAATCGTGTTTGTACCTTTTAATGCGGCGAACGGACGCCCTCAAGGTTATTATGAGGATTTTCTGACTGGTTTTCTGACAGATCCGTCGGGCCCGAAAACTTGGGGGAGGCCGGTTGGTTTGCTGGTTTTACCTGACGGGAGTTTGCTGTTTACTGAGGAAGCGAACAACCGGATTTATCGGGTGCAGTATCGCCGCTGAGGATTGGGCGATCTATTAGATACCGACTTTTTCAAGAAGTCGGGGCTCTGGTTTTTTAGTCAGCTTCAAACCTTGCTAAGTTGAGATTCGCCGGAATTTTTTTGAAAAATTAATAACCTATCTTCTTCCGCAGTTTCGCGATTTAAATCACAAGACGGTTCAGTTAAAACTGTTTATTCCGGCCGAGATCCCCCTAAATCCCCCTGATTGTTGGGGGACGCAAGAGTAAGCTCTTGTCCCCCCCTTCTTAAGGGGGAGTAGGGGGCAAGCTAAGGGGGGATCGGGCTTAACTAAACCGTATTGATTTAAATCAGACAGTTCGTAATAGGAATCTGTTTCTGGCAAGTAGATTGTCGGTAAATTTTCAGGCAGAATTAAATAAGTGTTTTTTACCTGTAAATCATTGTCTATATCTAATGAATAGAGAAATCCGTCAACAGGATTTACAATTAACTCGTGCAATGAAACTTGTCCCTCTATGTAAAGCTTGAGAGTTAGTTGTGCAACTCTGAAAACCAACCAGCGATTGTACAAATTATCTACATCGCACCAAGAATAAAGATAGCTATCGCCGTATTCATTCTCAAAAAGCGATAGTAGCGGGCCGTCGAAATACTCTAAATTGACTATGCTCCTGAGAGTTAGAGGAAATTTACTTAGTTTAAATCCTATTAATTGTTCCATATATTCCAATACGGTTCAGTTAAGCCCGATCCCCCCTAGCCAAGGGCGGGCACGGGGGCACCGCCCCTACGAAGGGGGGGACAAGAACTTACTCTTGCGTCCCCCTTAAGAAGGGGGATTTAGGGGGATCTCCGAGTAATAAACAGTTTTAACCCAAGCGTATTGCCATATATTCTTGGTGTTTGAAGCACATATTGATAATTTAAGTAGCCTAAAGGTTTTGCGATCGCCCTTTAAAATCCCGAACCGGGTTGTTTGAGAAACTCGGCTTCTTCGGGAGTTGTTTCGCGGCCGAGAATTTGATTGCGGTGGGGAAATCTCCCAAAACGCTCGATTATTTCCAAATGCTGCATCGCGTATTCAATGAGTGAATCGCTGTCAGGTTCGCCGCTGAGTTGGCGAAATAGTTCGACAGATTTTTGCTGGTTTTCTAAATTTTCGCTGTGTTGAAAAGGCAGATAAACAAATAATTTTTGTACAGTCAGCAATTGGCGATCGAAGTTATGATTAACAGCGTATTCGGCGGTGGCTAAAGCTTTGCTGTCTGTGGCGAATGCTTGGGGCGTTCCGCGAAACATATTACGCGGAAATTGATCGAGCAGTATAATTAATGCGAGGCAGTTGTCGGGGGAATCTTGCCATGAGTCGAGTTTACCGGAGGCGGCTAGTTCGTATTGTGGCAGAAAGCGCCATCGCACTTGGGCATCAAAATCCGCATCTTTTTCAAACCATTTCTTTTGAACTTTGCCAAACTCAGGAGAGTGCGATCGACCAAACCAAAAATCTAAAACTTCATTCATTAGCAATCTAGTATGCGATTGATTGTTGATTAAAGCTTCTGTGTCTGTAGTTGCACAAAATGCGCTATCTGTCCAACTACAAACCGCAGCGATTAATGATTAGCAATGATGACTTAGGAACATTTGTTGTCCGGTGCTTAAAGTTACAAACTAGCAAACAGTCTGTCCCAAGTTTTGCCTCCCACAACTCCGTCTACAGGAATATCCGCTTGTCGCTGAAATCTTTTCACTGCATTTTCGGTTGTCGGACCGAAAACGCCATCAATTACGATCGGGTGTGGGGACAAGCCCCGCGCGTTCAACAACTTTTGCAGTTTCTTCACATCGTGCCCTTTCGAGCCGCATTTTAAAATCCTTTTATGGTGTTTCACTGCTGGTCGATCGCAATCATCAGTGTAGCAAACTGCGGAGCCTGCTGCATAGTTGGCTCTACTTGTGCCCGTCAAAACTAATAGAGCGAGAATTGCTAGTAAATAATAAAAAGTCTGTGTTCCGGCCATACTTTCCCTGTTAAATTTTCAAGCGTTTTTTGTAATTTGGACGATTGTTTGAGGGTGAGAAACCGGGTTTATAGGATGGGGGCATCCAATCTTGATTGACCAGGTTTCTGGCAACAGTCAACCGACATTCTACAATATAAGTGGCTTTACTGCAAAATCTCCGATCGTGCAAGTTAAATTTTGTTGCTGTTTGGTAGCAGCAAAGGTAACAATTACTTCGCAGGCAACTGCAACCGTCAGCATTACCAAGTTTCGCGCCAGCGGGTAATCGCAAACGTCATCATTCGCCGCTGAAGGAACCCGATAGTGTTCGTTCCAAATTATTTCGGAGTAATCGGCAGCTAATCCGACGTGCACGCAGGGAAGGGAGGCACTCGCACAGTAATCCTTGACTGCTTGCCGCCCGACACTGTTATCAAAAGTATCGATGACTGTGGCGCTGACAGCAAGCAGCCGATCGGCATTTGCGGGTGTCAATTCTTTTGAGTGCGCGTCAATGCTGACTCCCAAAGCGCGGTAGAGGTTGTTGGCGAGAATTTTGGCTTTGAATGCGCCGATGTCCGATCGATAATAGGGTTGAGTGGAAAGGTTGCGTTCCTCGATGCGATCGCGATCGATGACTTTTAACTGACAAAAGCCCGATCGCGCCAGACTTTCTGTAATATTCGCACCCAAAGCGCCCGCGCCGCACACCGTTACCGGGAAATTTTTGATTTGCGACATCACTGCGGCACTTCTGTAAAGTTGTTCGTGAAAAAATATGCTCATGGTCAGTAGTCAGTAGTCAGTAGTCAGTAGTCATTATTTCCTATCTATCTTCAACTACTCCAACTAATGATTGCAAGTCGAAGTCTTTGTCCAATCCGCTGAGACAAATGCCAGCACTCATAACTGTCAAGTCATTTTTGGCGATCGCAGAAGTGTGATGTTCTCCAGTCCCGCTAGTCCATTCAACCAGCCAATAATTTTCGCGATCGAAAAAATCCCGCAATTCACCGCCGCCCATTTTCAACGCCCGCTGCAAGCGCTTTTCTTCCCGTACTTTCGGATCGAAATCTTTAATATTTCGGGACACCAATTCGTAAACAGTTCGCATTTCCGGCGTCATCCCTTTAAAGCGAACTTCTAGAGGCAAAATCAACTTTTTTAAAGCTGCTTTTAACTTCTCAGAAGGCAGCGGCTCGGCGCGCCTGTCAATCTCTTCAAACCACAAACAATGACCGTCCCAGCGCGCAACAATCGGCTCAAACTGCGAACCTTCTGTTACTAAATACACTGGTACGGGTTTCGCAACACCCGTGCGCTGTTTAGCATCAGATTCGTTAACAGGATAAGCCAGCCACGTTTGCCCTTGCAGCGCGTAAGCCAAGTGCAAGCGAACGGGGAGGAGGAGTTGCAAATACTCGGCGACTTGCGGCAAACTTGGCTCCTCAATTACCGCAGCAATTTTCTCATTAATAGGCTGAAAAATAGCCCATCCTTCCAAGTTGCGTGGCTGCGGTAGAAAAGTATAAACCATTGAGCTAACTCTTACCCGCACCCTTCCCCCGCGCACGCATGGAGCCAGGAATTGGGTATCGAGTAGCTGCCCTTCTTGGGCAGCGAGTTGGCTGAGGATTTTGCGGATATCTGCCACTGAATTGACCTCCGTTATCTTACTTTTTGTTACCTAAAACACTTTTAATTTAAAAAAATATAAAGATTGTTTAACACTATTGACAGGACTTAATCTCCTAATCTAATATTGAGCGAACCTCGCAACTTAACCTGGTAAATATCTTAAGTAAATATGCTGCAAAAGCTTTTTTCTAAGTCGGTTGTAGTCACAGCTTTGACACTTCCTCTTTTTGGCTCAGTCCAGGTAGCTAAAGCTCAGGACAGCTATGGAGCTACTGCTTATTCTCCGACTTCTGACGCCACTGGTATTAGTTGGGATCATGCTACAGAGAAAGAAGCACTAAACGCTGCAGTAGCCGTCTGCAATGAACAAAGCGGAGGTGCTAACGACTGCGAAGCGCTGACATCTAATAGTAATAATTGTGGAGCGATCGCAGTAGGCAAAGGAGGAGCCGGTGCGGGCTGGGGCGACGATCAAGCCGCAGCAGAAGCTCAAGCTCTCGCCGGTTGCAGCGAACTAGAGGGCGGCAGTTGTAAAGTGCAGCTTTCAGCTTGCAACAACTAATTAAACTGATAAAAATCGGTGGAAGAGGTGTATATGTTGGCTGCTAAAACAGCTTAAAAAATAGTAAATGTATGGTGTGCAATGCACACCATACCAAATACAACTCAGCTAAAATTAGGGTACGCAATGCACACCCTACGCAGTTAATCTCCTACTTCGGAAGTAACTGCATCTGGTGGCAGCAAACTTTCTAATCTATCTTTAGACCAGTATTCAGTAGGGTAAGCGAGTGCAATAATATCAGAGAGTCGAATCAGCCACGTAACTTGTCCGTAAGCATCGATATTTTCCGCCTGTTCGTTAGGGGGAACTATCACCAAAAGTTCCGCAAACTCCCCGAACAAATTAATCGGGATGCCGCCGAAACTGCTATTATTTGTTTTAATCCAAACTTTACTGCCTCGATCGAGAGCTTCTTGGAGTCGCTGGCAGAGCAAACTGGATTTTTTGACCTGGGATTTTTTGGCTTTCGACTTTTTTCCCATAGTTTTAAGAAGTTAAAGTAGTTGTATTGTGGGTTGCACAGTTCGTTAGACAGTGGGTTGAGATATAGTGCGATCCTCTTCGAGGCCTTCGCTAACGCGGTTTGGTATTGAAACGGACTGAAGCAAAAAGGGATCTCGCCCCGTCCCTACCCCATTACTCTAGTCTATAAGAAAGTGCTGTACTGCGATCGTAATAACAATTTAATGGCAAAATCGCGAAATGACACCAGTTCCCAAAAAATGCGAGTCTAGCCAAGCTTCAAACCCTTAATTCATCAGTGATTCCCAATCTAAAATCTAAAATCTAAAATCTAACATGGTATGACCTGCGGTGGCACTGTTACAAAGTCAGTCAACGATGCCCGTGTTTCTACTGTGTCCAAATGCAGTATAATCGGCGGAATCTTCCCAAATCGTTTAACTAAAACAATGGACTGGCGAAAGCTCATTCATCCAAACCCGAAAGCTTCAACAAGTCAACCAGCAGCGCCAGAAACTCGATTGTCTGTAGAATTTTTGCTAGGGCTCTTTGCTGCGGGATGGACTCAACAGCAGGTGTTAGAAAAATATCCCGCACTGACTTCGGAAAAGTTACGCGCTGCTTTGGCTGCTGCGGATTCCCACTTAGTCTCAGCCATCGCTAATCCAGAATTACAAGAAATTATTGATCAAACTAGAGAATAATTGAAAAAAGGTAAAAAGTTGTTGCTTGAGGATATTGAGGGAGATGTTTGCTAGTAAAGAACGATATTAAATCTCAACTTCCCCTTAAATTTTCTCTAACTCTTTCCCGAAACTCCAACACAGCCTCAAGGGGGTCAGGCCGTTGTACATACTCTGCAATCACTGATAAATCCAAATTCGGCAGCAACTCGCTTTGCTGCATTTTTTCATATTCCTCTCCCCGAAGATGATAAACCTCAAAGCGACGATTTTTCCAGAACCAAACCTCTGTGATTCCGAGCTTTTTGTAAACTGCTAACTTGTCCAAACCGCCACTGCTGAGTACAACCTCGATCGCCAAATCAGGAAATTCTTTTTCTGTACCGATACAATAGCACTCGTCCGGTTCTGTACCGCCCTTTTTTGCTTGAATGCGGAAGGTAGTTGAACCCAATCCCCAAAACCGAGTCCGTGTTTCTTGAAAATACGCTTCTAGCAGCATCCCAATATTGGTTTTATCTCGATCGTGACGGCGACTTGGGGCCATAATTTCCAGCACTTCATCTAAATAAGTAACGCGATACCAAGGACTATCTCCGAGTTGAGTCAGTATTTGTTCATACTGTTGCCAACTTACCCCGCTGGTAATAAATCTTTCCACGGGATCTTCGGTGAAAAGCTCTAATTCGGTTGCTAAATCTTTGATTAATATTGAAGTCACCAACTGCGCCTCCCAAGTTTAGAGTCTAGTAGAAGATTGTGATTCTGTCATCAATGATTTAACTGGCGATCGCTACCTCATTTTCACTATCATCCTCTTCATTAATGCCAAATTTTTTGCAAATTTCATCAAGTGTCTGAGGTTGAATGAGTCTTGATTTAGCTCGCTTCAGTGCCGTTAACAAACGAGTTACAGTGGCAGGCGATCTCAGCAAATAAAGTGTTTCTAGCAAACTTTCTAAGGATCGCGAATTAAATAATTTACACTCTTGAAAGTGGGGAGTAGGGGTTGGGCCTAAGAGCCCGCCCTTTCTGGACGGGCGGGACGCCCATCCCACAAGAACCATCACGCATTGTAAGTTATTTAATTCTCATTCCTAATTAAACCTCAGAAATCCAAACTGCATTGTTGCCGTTAGGTCTAGTAATAATTATTACTTCCCCAGTTTCAACAGCGCGATCGCAGAGATTTTCTAAATTTGCTTCAGCGTCAGTGTATGTAATCTCAGTTGACCTACAATTCTAACTCCCACTAACTTTGCGAGCATGGCCCGCGAGCTTAACTCACGAGCCATGCCCCATTATATCACTTGTCATCCCTCACAGGCAGTGACGTATCAAGAATTTCCATCAACAATTCCAGTCGCGAAGGACGGCTCAACATCGGCACTAAATTCGGTAAGGAGTAATAATCACCCGCAAACGTAAAGGTTTCTACCGATACTTGTTTGTCCTTCAATTGCTTCTGGACATATTCGCACCAAGCACCAACTCGCACAATCACAACATCAGGAATTACCCCCAAACTGCGGCAGTAACTCTGATAAGTATCTGCAAAATAAGGTGCAGCGTTTTCGCCTTCATCTGTTACGATAATGAATTGCTCGACAACCTGCTTTTTAATTCGCATTGCTTCCACCGCGCAACCGCAACTTGTGCCGCCGCCAGCGCGAATGTGCTTGAAAGCGCGTTCCCAGTCTGTCAATTCGCTGCCGTTTGCTTGCACTGGATACGGCATCGTGTCAAAGGCATAAACGAACAGTGCAGCCTCGGAAATGCCGGAAATCAAAGCAGCGAGACGCTTTCCAACGTCGATCGCACTTTCCATTGAACCCGACTTGTCAATCAACAAACCAGTTGCTTTGGCAATCTTGCCGCGCTTCTTCACCTGTTCGTTTGTCACCGCTTCCAGCTTCGTCGCCGTTGCTGCGTCGAAGTTCGCGCCCGCACCCGCAACACTCGCTTTGTAAGCAGAAACCCGATCGCACTTTGCCGCTTCATCCAGCTTCGAGTCAATCAACTGCTTGACTTCCGGGTGTTCCATCGCGCCGCGCGACTGAATCGATTTCAAATTGTTGATAACTTCCTGCGGCGACATCGAGTTAATCAGCGCCGCCAAAACCGTTGGCGTTAGCTGTTTGATCGCACCAACTGCGATCGTATACGGAATCTTGTACTCAACAATCAAATTCGCCTGTTCCGCAGGTGTCGCCGCCTTTGCCAACTGCTTCAAAACGAATGCCAGAGAGTCTTCCGGCGGATTGTCTTTAAACAGAATAGCATTAGCGCGATCGCTCGGCTTGACGTGCAGCGTTGCGTACAAATGCTTCATCGCCTTGCGGTTGCGGATGGCGGCGCGATCGAAAAACTGTGCATTCTTTTCCCGCGATTTCAGATAGCGAGTGACAGCAGTGCGCGCGCTGCGAGGCATCTTATTCTGGTGCCGCTTCATAAAGTCCACAATCCGCGAAACTTCGTAGGGAGGGAACTCTTGCAGCATCATAAACCCGGCATCCCGGTGTTCCGTCAGCGCCGAAGTTAGCAAATTTCCGACAAAAACTTCCTTGTGGTCGCGCACGTCGCCTTGACGCTGATACCAGACTGCTAAATGACCGTAAAATATTGGGTCTAATTCGATAATTAACTTGTGGATTTCTGCTACTTTTTCTAATTGGCGGTGAGGAGTTGTCAGCAGGCTGTTGAGCATTTCCAAACGCAAATCGCGCTCTGCTGTATTCATATTCATTGGTGTTACCTTCCTATTCGATTTTGGATTTTGGATTTTAGAAGTATTCAAAATCGGTGGTTGGCAGTTGTTGCACGCTAGCAAGTGAAATTTAAAAATCACCGCGCAAGTTTGGGGAGCTTTTTTTTAGTAAACCTATGGCTAAACCTAATAGGGTCTGTATGTAAGCTCTCGCGATTGGGGCGCGGCAAAAACTGCGATTTTAAATTAACTATTTCAGGGAAACTGTTTCTAATTCGATCGCTCTCAAGTCTGGTTCAACCCAGCTATTTCGGGCTTCCCAAGACATCAGCCGATCGCGCGTGTAGTAGCGAAAGGGTAAAGTGCGATCGGCGTATTTTGCAATCAAACCGTTAGCCAAATGTACGATCGAGCGATTTTGGCTTCCATCGGCGAGATACCCGCGAATAGTTCGCACCCAAAACAGGGTTAGTGTTTCGTGATACCCGCTGTTTTTTGTGGTTTCAATTCCTTGAGCCGAGTTGTAACGTTTAATGCCATTGCGAATCGCATTTATCGCTTCTTGCTCTGAGTCATAACACAGATACCAAAGGGCAACGGTTAAATGTGCTTCGTGCGTCCATTGACTTCGCGACAGGTTGCCTTCTTGGAAGGCATGAATCAGACTGTCTATCTCCTTGGGCGATCGGTAAATTGCCAGTTTTTTTCTCATGGCTAATACCCAATTTATTTTTGAGGACGGAAGTCTTCAATACAAACAGGATTACTTAATTATTATCCTGAATTAACAACAAGAGTTTATAGCGCCTAAAAGGTCACTTCGCGCAAGTCAAGAAAGCCGTTGGCACATACGCAGGAGTTGAACCCGCGACCAGTTCCTTAAAAGGGAATTGCTCTACCAATGAGCTAGTATGTAAGCTTCCTTTGTTGGGGCGCGAAGTGGAACTTTTAAGCGTCGGATAGATATAAAAAATTTAGCTATAAAAGGCAGCGCACAAGTCAGAGAAGCTTTTTTTCACGCTCTCGAAAGGTAGGAATTGAACCTACTATTCGATTTTAAGTGGAACGTTTTTAGTTTGTAAGCTTCTTTAGTTGGGGTGCGCTGTCTAATACGTGCTTTAAGTGAATTTCTAGCCGTAAACAGCTTCTGGCCGGACAATTAAATCACCGCTGGGACGGCGATCCAGAACGTAAGACTCGAAGCGAGATCCCTTGACATCAAAATGATTTGCCAGACGTTCCTTAATAGCCTTGTCGCTCATTCCTGCCGCGATACCCAGTTGGTCTTCGGCCAGATCGTAGGAACGTCCTTCAAAACGAATGTGAACCATTACCGATACCTCCTAGAGCAATTTTGGATTTTGGATTAGTAGCTTATCTGCTCTCGACTTTGGCTTTTTGTGAGACTTAGCAAATTGCCAGTATCGGTAAAGATTCACGAAATCTGATAATCTTTACTGAAAGAAGCGCCGTTCTAAATGATAAGCTTGTTTAATTTGGCGGATTTGCTCAGCCTTTTTGGTTGATTGAAATCTGGCTGAACTTGTCTGTTCTGAATCCGCATCAAATTCGTTGAAATTAGACTGATTTCGTACAACATCTGACTCTAACAGAGTCAGTTTGTAACCGAACAGTCTCGTATAAAGTAACAACATGACCATCGAGTCTATGTTACAAGACTTTCAAATTGATGTTCATTGAAATTTTGAGCAATATTTAGTTGTCAAGGTTCAGAATTTGCACGAGAAATACAGGTTTTTGCTTGTCCTGCGCTTTCCATATTTATATACTACACGCATACTACATAAGTGTCAAGGGGGTAGCAAAAGTTTTTTTAGATCGGATATCTCGCACTATTGTCAGGAACAGGCAAGATGCCTGTTCCACAAAGAATGAATTTGATTGTGGGGAGTAGGGGTTGGGCAGGAGATCCCGCCCATAATTAGATAGGACTTATGCACGGGTAGCCCGAAACCGGGTTGTTTCACCAAAAAATATCGATTAAACATCCTTAACATAGGAAATGCTGTTGCGAATATTGTGGAAGCCAGCAGACTCGTAAAGTCGCATCGCACCTGATGAATTTTCAGCATCGACGCCGATAATAGCAGTAGCCACACCGGCAGCTTTGAGTCGATGCAAACCACCGAGCAACATCGCTCGTCCCAATCCCATTTTGCGGAAGCCGCGCCGAGTGCCGAGACAAGCAATCCAGCCTTCATTGCGCCCGGTACGATCGCACTCTTGCACACTAATCTCGCAGTAACAAAAACTGACAAATGTGCCGTCATCAGCAACAGCAATCAAGTCTAAATCATTTCTGTAATCGGGTTTAGCTAACTCGTGCTTAAATTTATCCACCGTTAAATCGTGATGATTCCAGTGATCGATAAACGACTGGTTGAACATTTCTACCCAAGCTGGGGCATCCTGTTCGCCGGGGAACTGACGCAGCGCGAAACCTTCGGGGAAGTGCGGTTCTGGGATCGGTTCAGAGAGCGATCGCGCCATGCGGCAAAAATAGCGATCGACCTTAAAACCGCAACTTCCCAGCACAGAAATGCGATCGCAATCCTCAGCGCGAGCGTAGGTTCGCAGCTTCACGCGCCCGCCCCGCATTGCAGACACTTCGCGCATCCGCACTTCACCCCAGGCGATCGCGGCTGCTTCCACATCGCCTCCGCGCGCCTCCGGGTGGACGCGAAACCACAGCCAACCGTCAATTACTTCCCCAGGCTCAGAAACTGACAACTGAGCAAAACCGATTAATTTTCCCTCCGCATCTTCCCAAAGGCGGATATCGCGTGCTACATCTAGGGACAGTTGGTTAAATTCTTGTTGTAGTTCCGAGATGGAAGTGCCTTCATCGAGCCGATCGACTTCTTCGCAAGTATTGATTAAATGGGCGATCGCATCTAAATCGCGATCGCCCGCATAGCAGCGCGCCGAGAGATTTGCCATTATAGCTAATCACCATTTCCTGTTGTTATTCAGTTTAAAAATAGCTTGGGCGATCGCACTTTTATCGATCGGATGAGCCGATTGACATTAAAAATCCGACCACGCAAACACCCCGGCGCATCAAACCGCCGCGAGTTTCGATAAATTCAGGTTCAGGATTTGGGATGCGAGTAGAAGGAGTTGAATTAGCACGTTGCTGTTTCGGGGCTACCACGGGGAGTAGGGGTCGGATTGCCCCTACGGAAAACCAGGGTTTTGTAGGGGCGGTGACAAGAGTGCCCGCTTAGCCCATAGACGAGCGGATCGGGGCTTCAGATATCGGGGCTCTTCACGAGGGATTGCCCCTACAAGAGAATGAAACAGCCGTGCGCGGGTTCGGGGAGGGTTGGGGCGGGGTAAAAAATTTACGACTCCCGCAAGGATTGCTATCTCTGCGGTGAAAAATTCCCAACGAGGAGAAACTCGATCTAAAGTTGCGAAACTCCGATCGGCCTAACTGCCCTATTCCTCTCAAAAACAGCCCTCGGTTTCAAAGCAATTCTCAACAACAGCCACAACGATCGCCATTCTCCGGGAGTTTCCTGCCGCTGCCACTGGCCGGGCCGACAGTACAGCATTTCGATCAAACAGCGGTGCTGGCTAATGTTCAGGCGATCGAACGCAATTCGCACAGTGGGAAATTCCACAAAACTGCCGTCTTTTCCATCCCGAAAACTCGACTCCAACTGAGATTTATCGCTCACCAACTCAATCTTAGCCACAGGAATAAAACAGTTCTCTTCCATAATTTTCAGAGTCGCCGAATCGCAATCAATCAAACCTTGGGCCAAAGGACGCTCAGTGCCCAACTCAACAACAGAGGGCGCTACGGATCTCCTTGCTTTGACTGCCGCACTGCGAGAGAGCGCTTTTATTTTACCCTGCAATAAACTTGTCTGAACGGCATATTTTGGCAAAATCTCTGCTGGGGTCAAACTCTCTTTACTACCATTACCTTTCACCGCAAAACTTGGCCACTGCGTCAGAGCAACTTCAGCGCCACTTTCCGAAATTACAGTAGTTATACCCCAAAAACTTTTACCGCCAATATTTAATTGTACCACCCTGCGTAAATTGAACCATTCGTAAATGTCCGGCTTAGGAATATCCACCAAAATTAGTAAGGCAATCCCGATCATCAGCAGGTTGTACGCGCTCCAAACCCATCCCAAACTCATTCCTTTTGACAACAACAAATGTGCACTTTCTGATATTGACTGTACGGTGCCTACATTTTTCACTAAATTAATGTTTAAATTGTGCCATAAACTGAATGCTGTAGCTGCGAACAAGACAATCAAAGGCCATCCCAAATTCCAGTTAAAACGAAAGCGATCGCTCGCAATTCCTTTTGGCGTCACCTGAAACCCTTTCCCAAAGGGATTCAGCATGGAACTCACCACCGTCACCGCTAAAGGAATACACTGGACGAACGAATAAATATCGGAAAGTAAAGCCGATCCCGATCTGCGGTTCAGCCAAGAAAACACAGTAAGTTGCACCAAATAGTAAGGCAGGAAAAAGTACAGCAATTCCGGCGCACTTGCCCGCAAAGGAATTATGCCGAGAAATGAATAAGCTAAAGGTATCAACAGATATAAAACCTTGGTTAAACTGGTAAACCAGTGCAGCAATCCTTCCAAATGAGATAGCCTCTGTACGAATGTAAGACCGCGAATTGTTAAAGGATTGGAATCAATAAAAAATGCCTGAAGCGTGCCTCGCGCCCAGCGTAGCCTTTGATTTAGATGAGCCTCTATATTTTCAGCCGCCAAACCCGCACTCAATTTTTCATCTAAATAAACTAAGCGATATCCAGTTGCTGACAGCCGAATTCCGGTAAAATAATCTTCGCAGATTGAATCTGTGACCAAGCCTCCCGCTGTTTCTAAAGCACTCCGCCTAACTACAAAAGATGTACCGCAACAAACCACGCTGTCGGCGCTGTCTTTGATGATTTCAATTTGCCTGTAAAAAATTTCTTCTTCCGGCGCGATCACATTTTCTAAACCTAAATTACGGGAGATGGGGTCGTGGTTGTAAAAGCTTTGCGGTGTTTGAACGAGGGCGATTTCGGGATTTTGAAAAAATCCAACTGTTCGAGTTAAAAAGTTTTTAGTGGGAATAAAATCTGCATCGAAAACTACAATTAGTTCTCCATTAGTTAGGGGTGTGGCATGATTAATGTTTCCAGCTTTGGCGTGAATATTATCGGGTCTGGTTATATACTCGCATCCCAGTTCTTTTGCCAGCAACTTGATTTCAGGGCGCTTGGTATCGTCGAGCAAATATATTTTTTTGTGGGGATAATCTAAAGCTTGACAGCCGATTACACTGCGCCGTAAAATAAAAGCCGGTTCGTTGTAAGTTGGGATAAAAATATCTACGGGCGGGGTGAAGTTTCCAGCTTCAACTGCAACTGCCATGCGATCGGCTTCTCGACGCCGGTCTTTCATTCTCAGCATTAAATACATTTGAATACTGGTGTTGAAAACCAGTAGCATTTCTAGGAAAAACAGCCCTAAACTAAAGATACCGTTGAGGGGATCGGTTAAATTTAGAGTAGCGAGCGATCGCCATAAAACGTAGCGAATGGTTAAAGCTAGAATTATTGCAACTACCACAGCGCGCGACCATTTCTGCGGTTGAGGCGAAATTTTAATTGCAGCTAAAGCGGCCGAAACCAGCATAAAAGTCGGCACTAACAAATACATCTTGCTCGTAGCAGGCACTTGCAGCCACACAGGCGGGTTTTGCTGCCAAATGTTGATTGTGGCAAAAATACCGCTGACTGTACCTTCACCGGCAAACCAGGCCCCGGCGATCGCACCTGCGAAAGCAACCGCCCCCAACACGACTAGCGTTGCCGCCCGCACCCGCGAAATCCGCCAAAAGTGGCGTTTCAAGTCTTGAAGATCAAATCTTGAAGTTGTCATAAAATAATTTTAAAGTCCCGATCGTGCCTGCAACAGTAAGGGTTTCCTGCTGTCCACTTTTTAATTCAGTTGAAAATTCCGACACACCCCAATTACTATTTTTACATTTTTTAACATTCTGACCCTTGTATGATAATTCATCTTGCTTGCTGTTGGCAAACTGCTAAGCGAGTCCAAACCTGGCCAAATATAGCAGAAGCAAGAAGGAAGAAGGCTTGAGTTACCGAGGAGAGAATTCATATCAATTGCGGTAACACTCTTTATGATGGGGAGTGGGGAGTGGGGGAATGTGGAATTGCGCGACCTTGACTTTATTATTCCCACCCAACCGGAAAAGATATCAGAAGCAATCTTCGGCAAGGATTTCAGCAATGTCAGCAACAGGCTTTCCGGCCGATTCCATAATAAAAAATATTTGGCGTTGCATAATTGCGGGATGATTTTGATTGTTTTGTGGGATGGGCCCATGAGCCCGTCCTGTGTATTTTCACAACAGGCGGGACGCCTAACCCCTACTCCCCACAAGAATCATCCTCAAATTATGCAACGCCAAATATTTCTTGTGGGCCGTTTTTGCGACGCGGCCCATAAAAAGCTTATTGAAAATGCTGCAACATCTCCGTCCTAACCCTCGGGCGCGTTTGCTATAGTTCAAAAAAAAATTATCAAGTCTACAAATCAAAGAGGATTGCTATATCAGACTATAGCAATCCTATTTGATTTAACAATTAGACGAATTTGACATCTAACTAAAGGTAGATTAATTTTATATTTATTTAAAAAAATTACCGCGATCGCAGCACAAAATCCCAGCCATCACAAAACTAATCAGCAATTTCTAATTGCGAGATTGCATAGCGGGCGACAGCCAAACTAACTCTGGCTTGTTCTATTTCCGACAATTGGGCCCAAGGTCTTTTAGTCGCCATGACCAATTCCCCCCCTTCCGAATCAACATCTCGCATCGCATAAGCCAAAGGACGTGCCAACACCTGCAAATCTTCCTCAGCCCACTGAGGCAAAATATCTAAGACGCACTCTACCATTTGGTCAGCTAAAGATTGATACTTAACAGTTGCGTTTTGTACGCTTTGAGCGATGCGGGCCAGAAAGTCTTGAGGAACGCGAGCAAATTTCTCGCGCAAAGACTTTTGCAGAGCAGTCGTCAGCCAAACTTGTTCTAATTGCGAGAATAAAACTTGCGACTTCAGGGCAATATCGCTGTCGCTGAATGAATCAGATAGCGCAAATTCCTGCTCTAGGGCAGTTAAATAAGATTCCGATTCAAGCTGGGCAGGATTCCAGGGGTAAGCAACATCAGTCTGAACAATTGTGGCGAGAAGTTCCATCTGGGCCTGAGTTTGAGAGTCGCGAAAATATTCAGAATCAGCAGATTGGGTAGCCATGATGTAATACCTAAGTGGGAGAAGGAAAAGACAGAGGGAGGACTGTGCCAAGAGCGGCGTTGCGAGCTATCAGTGGTGAGTAACTCTTTTAAATTCAGACTGGACACTCAACGCCCAGAACTTTGCTGTGCCAGTAGCCGCTTGTCTTCATTAGCTACACCCGCACCTTAATTCGTTCCGCAATCCGTCTCACTGTACCCCGAAGTTTTAGGAACCTCAATAGTGAACTCAAAAATCTGACCTTGAGAACTGCCAAATTTTAGCTGAGTCCCGCTGCGTAGCAGCAATTCTTGGTGGTGAACTCTCTGCCATCCCTCAGAGCCCAAAACTAGAGTCCCGTAGCGAGAAAAATCGCGCAGGAAGTAGCTAGGTTCTTCGCGGCTATCTCCGATAGTGTTTCGGCAGAAAATCTCGGCGTGTTTTTGAGAAACCCACTGTTCTCGAATCACTACGTCGTTTTCTTCCCAGCGTCCGACTCGAACCATACCTGCGCGAATCGGCCAAACCTGATTGGTCGATTCGGTGGATTTGGCATTTGGTCGATCGCGCCCCCGCAAATAAGCACAAGACGGCAACCGTCCCAGCCAAGTAGAAGAATTTAAAGGCAATTCAGTTTTGAGGTCATCTACCGGCTCAGTTAGCTGACCGTCAAACTCAGGGTGCATATACAGCACAGGCAGCGTCCAAGCCGGTTGATTGAACTTGTAGAGCGTTAGTAACTGCTGTCTGGCGACGGCGACTGCCCGATCGATCGACATCCGTCCGGCCAAAGCTTGGGCAAAACTTTGGATAAAACTCAGGGCCTCGCGATCGGCGATCGAGTCCCGCATCCCCAACACCGCCGGCACCCCGTGATGGATCAGTACCTCAGCCAAACTGCTGCGGGCGATCGCCTGTTGCTGGCCGTTAGTTGAGTGCAGCCTCTCCACCGCCGGCTGAGCTCCCCAGCAGGCATTAAACACCGCCAGCGTCACGCGGCACCGAACTAAAACCTGAGCTAGTTCAGTGCCATTAATCACCGTTTCCGGCCCCAAAAACAGCAAACCGCCGTCGGGGCCCGGTATCCCGTGGCCGGCGTAGAACAGAATGTTGTAACCTTGCGTTTCCAGCCGAGAAATGAGTTCCGCCGGAGTAGGTTCGATCAGAGTATCGACACGAGTCGCAACGCTGATGTCAGAATATTTGCCGCTGTCGTCGGTTTGAAAAGCGCTTTCCAGAACGCCAGCTAGGGCGAGTGCTTCTGCTTCCAACTGCAAATGACGGTTATTGCTGCTGGAAAATTGAGAATTAGCACCGCGGCCGGGTTCTGCTTGTCCCAAAACTAGCAAAATGTTGAGCGACTCCGCAGGATGCAGGGGTGGCAAAGGTTCAACATTGCTGGTAGTGCGGCTGAAAAGCAGTTGCTGCGACAGAGAAATTGCCGGTTGACCGGCTTGAGGCTGCATAATTTCCCAAGGCAAAGCAATTAAATACGGTTCGCGCAAGTCTAAGCGCACTCGCAGGGGTAGATTTTGCCCGATCGCGATACCTTTACTTTCCTGGAGACTACCCTGAATCGGCCCTTCAAACAGCCACTGCCAAAGATTAATCCCCAAATGCTGCATCAGGCGGCTGCTGTAGCTTGCCGGTGGCCGAGGCGGATGCTGATCCCCTTTGTCGCCCCACCCTTGTTGACCGAGGTGGAGCGGCACAGAGGGCGTCGGTATTCGTTGTTCAATTTCTGCCAGTATATTCTGGTTGTTTTCCGCCGAGACGAAACTGCCATCAGGATTTAGGGGCAATTCGTGAATTGTCCCGGAGGGCGAAAACATTTCCTGCCAAGCTTTCCATGATTGGGAGAGGGTATCGGGCCACATACAATCGTGGTGAACGTACCCGCTGGGATAGGGAGCTTGTAGAACCCAAGTGGCAAAATGGTTTGCCCCAGCGGTTCTCAGGCGAGCGATCGCTATACTGAGGCAAGGACTTTCAGGGCGCGCCATTCACAAAAAAGCTCGGTAAGTGGGAAGCTCAGAGACTTTAGTCCTGAGAGGAAAACGACCCGGCGATTTCAATCGCTTTGAATCCCCTTGCGGGGTAGAGGGGTATGGTTGCCCCTCTGGTGAGGTATGGTTGCCTCGATCTCCCTTGCGGGGTAATGTTAGCTTGTCGGTCAATGTTATAGAGGCTTGTTAGGCTGGCAGCACTGCCGAGCGTGACTTTAAGGCTGTTTAACTACTAGCGACAGAGCAAGGGACTAGCTTCGCATCAAGCGGGTGTCGTGACCTAAATAACGTAGCCAGTTAAGGCGATAGCTGGTCAGTACAGCTTGCTCGATCGCTCTTACAAGCGAGCGTGGCTTTAGCCCGCTCGTTACTGACAACTACCGACTCTGGATATAGGGTGGGATTGAGTTTATCTATTTGTAGTTTATCGGGTTTGGGGTGCGATCGAGTGCGTGAGATTGCTTTGGCAGTTTTTACTTTTACTTAGTGCCCAAAAATTTATCTATACTCGGTAAATCTACCCAAGTTCCCGTAGCATTCGACTCCTGGGTCAAATCCATCAACAACTGCGAGTAAACCCCTTCTCTGAGGGAGGGTATCAAGGATTTACCGGCATCTATTGCTTCAACCCACCTATCTACTACTCGAATAAACGGTGCAATTCTCCCGTCTGGATAAACTTTAGGAAACTCCAATCTTTGAGGAATTTTGATTTCAGCTAAAGGTTCTCCACCTTGGGAACCCCACAAGCGAAATCCGTGGACGTAATCTTGCTGGTTGTCGCTTCCTAACACCAACGTACCCTTACTCCCGTATATTTCCACCCAGTGTCCCCGCCCTTGATAAGTAACAGAACTCAAACAAACTTGACAAGGCGTTCCCCCGGCTAATTCCAACATCAACGTGCAAGAATCATCTGCATCAACTAATTTTAAATTTCCCCAATCATTCGGATCGGGCCGCCGCGAAATTCCTGTAATCAATTGCCCAGAAAGCCTTTGGGGCGGGCCGAACAGCCAGCTAATATAATCAAAAACGTGAGAACCCGTCGCGCCCAAAACTCCGCCACCTCGCTCTTTTTGCGCGTACCAATTCCAAGGGCGACTCGCATCAGCGCGGCTCGACACCAGCCAATCAATCTTAATTAAACGCTTTTCTCCCACATATTCTGCTGCCAATAATTCTGCTAGCATTTGCCATGCGGGGATGAATCGAAACTCAAAGTCCATTGTGGCAATTGCTCTCGAACCACCATTTTTAAGCTCGGTTAGAGATTCGTTGTTTGCCAATCTGTAAAGTTCCCTGGCTTCATTTGCTGTCAGGGCTGTGGGTTTTTCTAATAATAAATGCTTGCCTGCTTCCAAGACGGTTTTTGCCATTTCAAAATGCAAAAACGGCGGTGTGGAAATGCTGACGCCCGCCACTTCTGGGAGGGCTACTATATCGGCGATCGAGTCGCAAGCGTAGGGGATATTGTGGGTAGAGGCGAGATCCTTTGCTTTGTCTAAATTCCGGTGGTAAACAGCCACAACCTCTGTCCGGTGATGGGCCTGGAATCCGGGAAGGTGTACTTTTTGACCAAAACCTGTACCGACTACTGCAACGCCAATTTTTGACATAATTTAATAATTGGGAATGGGGAATGGGGCATTGGGCATTGGGCCTTGGGCATTGGGCATTAGTAGCAACTATAGCGGTTCTCAAAAAAGTGAGGTATGGGGGCGAGTCCTATGCCTATGCCCTATGCCCTATGCCCTATGCCCGCGAGAGCACCTCATGTTAATGAGAAAGGCTATAACAAATAACTAATGACTTCAACATCCGCCTGACGCTCGATAATTAATCCGTGTATCTGTGTCGTGCTTTCCTTCTTCCCTCATCCTTCTTCCTTCTTCCTTCTTCCTTCTTCCTTCTCCACCCATTCAATTACTTGTTTGCCCAAACTAACGCCATCAAACAAGTCAATTTCTCTGATCCCTGTAGGGCTGGTGACATTAACTTCTGTGAGATAACCGCCAATGATATCAATGCCGACAAAGTACAGTCCGTCCCGTTGCAGCACGGGTTCTAACTGAGCGCAAATTTGCAGTTCGCGATCGGTAATTTCGGTTTTTGCGACTCGGCCGCCGACGGCCATGTTGCCTCGAAATTCATTGCCGGTGGGAATACGGTTGATAGCACCGATGGGTTTACCGTCCAACAATATAATCCGTTTATCTCCCTCTTTTGCTTCCGGCAGATAAGTCTGAACCATCACTGGAATTTGCCCTTGTTGAGTGCTAATTTCGACCAGGGAGTTGAGATTGCGATCGTCGGCTTCCAAAAATAAAATCCCCTCGCCAGCTTTGCCGCCCAAGGGTTTAAGAACTGCCGCTCCTTTTTTCTCAACAAATTGCCGAATTACCTGCTTGTTTTGAGAAACAATTGTTTCGGGGATCGCTCCCTCAAATTGCAAAGCATACATCTTTTCATTCGCCGCCCGCAATCCTTTGGGACTGTTAACTACCAAAGTTTTAGCCGGATCGATGCCATCTAGAAGGTAAGTAGCGTATAGGTAAGGAATGTTGACTGGGGGGTCTGTCCGCATAAATACTGCGTCCATTGCTTCGAGAGGCTGCAAAGTAGGATGTTCTACCTGGTACCAAGCCTCAGCCGCCTCCCAGCGTCCCTCTACCACTTTTACTGGGGTGAGGGCTACCCGACTGAGCATTGCCCAGGTTTTGCCGCCGATGACGCTTAGTTCGTTGGCTTGAGTCGCCCAGACTTCGTGACCCAAATCTTGAGCTGCCTCCATCAGCGCTACGCTGGTATCGTGTCCTGGAATTAGTCGCGCGAGGGGATCGATGATGAATGCAAATTTCATTGTCAATTAAAATTAAGAATTGGTCGCAGGAAAATTTGGGCTAACGGAAAATTCGACAGGGAATGCCTCATTTTGCTGCTAGCAGGGGGTCTAGCTGGCCTAGAGCATCGAGTTTGTGCATTTCGTCGCAGCCGCCTATGTGTTGGTCGTTAATGAATATTTGTGGCAGGGTGCGGCCTCCGTTGGCTCGATCGCTCATTTGAGCCCGTGCTGCTTCATCTCCGTCGATCGCGTACTCTGTAAAATCAACCCCTTTTCGTTTCAGCAGTGCTTTGGCACGAATGCAAAACGGGCAGGTTCTCCAAGTGTAAATTTCTACTTTAGGGGTCATGGGACGCTCAAGCAATAACAATATTTTTTAATTGTAATCTTAACCATAGTGCGGACTGTTTTTACTTCCTAGGCTGAAACCCTCGATTTTTCGTTGGTAGCAAACTTGCCTAGGAGCCTTGAAACCCTTATTCTACGGTAGGCTCTCAAAAACTGTCCGAAGGATTGATCTTAACCAATCTTATTTTAATTTTTATATTTTAATTTTTTTTATATATAGCAACCTTATCTGTTGCACCGGAGGTTATTCATTGCTGAAATCCTTGCCGGGAAGTGCATTTGCCTTCTTCCTTGTTTTTACCCTGACTGAAGTCGCTATAGCTTTCTTCCTTCAACATCCGGCTCTATTTGCAGCGCACAAGCTAGGTGTCAAGTTATTTTTTATATAAATTTAAGTAAACAAATACTCACGCTTAAAAAAACGGAGACATTTTGAAGGCAAACAGGTTGGTCATCAGCCTGCCTAGCGCTGCGGACCAACCTGCTTGTTTCGCTTTCTGCACGAACCGATCATTGCTGCACCTGTCAGTAGGACTGCGATCGCAGTACCCGGTTCAGGAATAGCAGTTGAGTTTCTCGAAGGTGTGCCTTTGTATATTTGGGACAAACTCGGCTGGGTCGCCGGCGGTTCAGGTAATGGCGGCTCGGGTTTGGGGGGTGGTGATGGCGGGCTGGGGAAACAGACAGGAGAATAATTTCCAGGCCCACACACATCTTGTGCTGAAGCCGGAGGGGCGGCAGCTAGATAGTAAAACGCTGTTGCCATTGTGGCAGAGAGTCCAATTGCTAGTTTTGCCAGTGGCGTACACATAACTATTTAGTTAAACAGTGGTAAAATCGAAAAATAGAAATAGTCCTAGAGATTAGCGCTGTACGACGGGCAAGGATTTTTGAGTTCTTACAATAAATGGATGTATTCTCTGACCGACGTCTGTAAAAGATAGTATAGCGCTTGAGGTGAGTGCCCAAACACTTTCATAATAATATTATTCTCTTTCACCTTGACATCGCGTACCGTGGTTGGGCCAGAGTGAAGCAACATCTTTTTGCAACCTCTGAACCAACAGCCCTTACAGCCATTAACAAAGAGTGTTTTGACCTTGACCGCGGCCTCCGGAAATTATTTATTTAACAACCGATCGCAAAATAGAGCTGCTGTATTGTACTTTGCCATGCACAATCTGACTACTCTTTTATAATCTCATAGTTCGACTATATCTGTCCTCAGTATATGTACGTATATTCCCCGATGTCAACTATTCAAAAGGAATATTTAAGTGTTTACCGAGGGTAGAGGGCGTATTGAATGAGCTGAGCTAATCGGTCGCGGAGAGTTTCCATCCCCAAACCCTTGGCCGCCGAAATAAATACTGCTTGAGGAAATTCTTCTCGCGCCAGGGCGAGAGTCTCTCCATCTACGGCATCAATTTTGTTAAAAACTACAAGGGCTGGCCCTGGAGTTACGGGCATATCGGTCAAAATATTCATGACCGATCGAATTTGGCTCTGCCACGCGGGATGGGAGAGATCGACGAGATGCAGCAAAGCATCGGCGTCAGTGACTTCTTCGAGGGTAGCCCGAAAAGCGTCGATCAAGGCGGGAGGCAGTTCGCGAATAAAGCCCACTGTATCTGTGAGGACGATCGACAGGGGTTCCCCGGTGACGCCGGGAATGGTCAACCGTCGAGTTGTGGGGTCGAGGGTGGCAAATAACTGGTCAGCGGCATAGACTTCGGAATTTGTGAGCAGGTTGAGCAGAGTAGATTTACCGGCGTTGGTATAGCCAACGATCGCCACTGAGGGTACCTCGTGATGATGCCGATTCTGCCGCAGCCGGAAGCGGTGCGCCAGCAGTTGATTTACTTCTTGCTGCAATCGAGAAATGCGTTTGGCGATCGTCCGCCGTTCGGTTTCTAGCTTGGTTTCCCCTGGGCCTCTGGTACCGATGCCGCCACCCTGTCTCGACATTGCCTGACCGCGACCTCTGAGCCGGGGCAGGGCGTACTCTAGCTGAGCGAGTTCGACTTGCAATTTACCCTCGCTCGATCGAGCTCTTTGGGCAAAGATGTCGAGAATTACCTCTGTTCGATCGACTACGCGGATACCTATCTGAGTTTCCAAGTTCCGTATTTGTGCGGGGGTCAGGTCGCGATCGAATACAACGAGGTTAGCGCTAACCGTCTGAGCGGTGAGGGAAATTTCCTGAACTTTGCCTTCGCCGACGACTGTCTGCGGATTGGGGCGCGATCGTTTTTGGCGCACTGTTTGCAGTACCTGACCCCCGGCGCTTTCAACCAGCCGCGTGATTTCTGCCAGCCCGTCCTCAAACTCCAACTGAGTCATGTGCTGAGTCATTACACCTACCAACAGCACTTTGTCTTGGTCGGCATCGACCTCCCCCGCGACAAACTCTGCTTCAAACTCTGCTTCGAGTCCTTCCACCAAATCCAGAAAGTCTTGGTCGGCGAGTTCGTCCAAATTCAACGGTTCTGATATTTTCCAGGGAAAGTGTGGACTTTTGATTAGTGACTTTTGAATTGAAGGCTCTTCTATTTCATCAGTTGCATCTGGTTCTAACTGAGCGCTCAAAACAGAGAACTCAAAATTTGGCTGATCTCCCTGGGGTATCAGGTGAGCGAGATAAGCTTCTTGGATGTAACCAGTCGCACCGCCGCCGCGGCGCTGAAATCCTCCCCCCGTCAGTGTCAGCCAAACCAGAGCGTCCAGGCGCTGAATTGCCATTGCTGTGAGGGCTGCTTCGCTTGGGGTTTCTGGCTTTAGGTGGGTGGCGATGCAGCGAATGCCGCTGAGGCGACCTCCCCCGTAGCGGGGCAATTCTAGGGGCGCAATCTGCGTTTGGCGGGGTGTACCCACGCCGACGCGAATTACTTGTCCGCGGCGGTTGATGTAGGTGCAGATTGGTTTGTCTATTTCCGTGCTGATGGCTGCGACGCGCTGGGCGAATTCTGCAGTGGTGATGCGATCGCCCGGTAGTCGCTGGTGGTAAAGCTTTTCGAGTTGCTTGAGCTGGCTGGACTTTAAACCTTGAAGATTGCCGTAGATGGTTTCGATAACTGTTTCTCCCGATCGATCTGTTTATCTCTTATTTTAGTTAACTCAAGGACGATCGTGTTCGGGTTTTAAGTTCCAATTTAGTAAATTTTCTTGCCTCTATCAGAGCGCGGCTTCAGTATTGTCGAGTCACCAGCGCCGTTGTTTGCCGCTACGGGGCGATCGGGCTTTTCACAGCAGCAATCTCAACTTCTAGTTTTATTTAGTATCTACAGATACAGGCGATCGCTGAAAAATCTCGCGCAACAAAAGTTAACACTTTATTTTTTGTTTCTAAATCCTCCTTTAGACTTGTGTGTATCTTGAGCCTAGAGACAGATAGCAAAGCAGAAATTAGGTCGCTACCATGAGAAGCGAACATTGTTAAGGAATGTAAAAACATGGAAACTCGTCCTACTAACCTGCCTCCTACGGCTAATGCTTACAACGGCAAAGATCGGAATGCCTTTTTGTTTGGCTTCAACCCGCAAGCAGAACTTTGGAACGGTCGCTTAGCGATGATCGGTTTCTTAGCTTATTTGCTCTGGGATGCTGCTGGATATAGCGTTCTGCGCGACATTCTCCACTTTCTGCCTACCTACATTGCTCAGTAATGACGAGCAGTCTATCCTGTCTGGCAGCGTGAGAAAATGCCACCACTGCCAGACAGGCTAAAAGTTACAAATGGCAGCGAGTATGGTTTTGTCCCTTTGTATCTTTCGTTACTTTTGAATGGCATTAAAAGACTTCTTGCCGTGATTCGATGATTATGGGTGGGGGCGCTGTCGCTGGCGCGGTGAATATTAATAGCAACAGATATTTATTGCGTAAAGGCGATCGCCCCTGCTGTATTTTTGGCAAGAAATCTCATCGAGCATTTCTGATAATTTATGAAAAATAGGAGCATCAACGATGATTAACTCAAATTTACTGGCAGTAGTAGCATCGACTGTGACTGACACAGCATCAGGAAATTGGCAAAAGCCTCTGGTGATGTTTATTTGCAATATCTTAGCATTGCTAGTTCTCAGCCGCCGAATTTGGTATCCCCACGTCGGGCCGAAAATGCCTTTGCCCTTCCCGTCTTTGTTCAACAATGTTAGCGTACCGGCATTTTTGGCTTGCATGAGCGCAGGTCATTTGCTGGGAGTATTCACGATTTTGTCACTGAGTACCGGCAAGGCTATCTAGTAGAAATTGAGCTCCTTTTGTGGCGATTTCTTGCTGCAATTAGTTTGTTAAAAAGCGGACAAAAAATGGCTGGGGTAAGTGAAAAGCACTCACCCCTAATTTTAATTTTATATATGGAGTGGCGCAGAAAGCGGTTTTTTTACCATCCACATTAGATCAGCTTACTATGCTTAAACCCTTCAAATTTGACTGCAAAGCCATCACCTTGGGGAGCCGCACACATTAACCCAACTTGAAGGATTGGTGACTCAGTTAGATATGCCAGTCGCATCATTGAATAGTCTGACCCATTCAACGAGTATTGCACTTCCACCGTTTCAGCTCGGCGCTTTACCCGCAGCCACAGGGAAACAGGCGGCACTTCAAGCGGCATAACAGACCAATCGGAATAGTCTCGTGTCACAACCGCACTCACGTTTTGCACTCCCTCAACAAACTCAATGCCGCACTTGAGCCAGATATTTTCGCTCTCTCGAATCATCAATCCTGCTTGATCGTAGAGCGATCGATAGCAACCAGTAATTTTGACTTCGGCTGTAAAGTCGCCTGATACTTGACGGTAGTAAAAGTTGCCGTTATCGCGAATAAATCAGTAATGAGTTTGCCGCCAAAAGTCAGTCTTTGGGCCGGCGGTAATGTGGATAACATCGTTATCCTCATGCCATTTTGACATCCTCACGCCCGCTAAAGCGACGGTGATTCCAAACATCACTGTTTGGGCTTCCTCTTTCTGCGACCCGACTTACTTGAAGGAGTTTCCTCACTCAAACAGAGGTCGATGTCTCCAGAGGCATTATAGGTTCCCGTGTGCCCCACGGTACGCAATCCCAGTTCTAATATATTTCGCGCAGCATTCCAATCGCGGTCTAAAACAAATCCACAATGCGGACAAATATGTGTTCTTTGACTTAGCGATTTCTTCACCACCTTTTCGCAATTAGAACAATTTTGGCTAGTGTAGTGCGGTGCGACGGCAACAGTAGCTACTCCAAACACTTTGCCAAAATATTCAATCCAATTCCTAAAAGCTGTCCAAGCGGCATCAGATATAGACTTGGACAGCTTTTTGTTTTTGACCATGTTACGCACCGACAAGTCTTCGTAGGCTACCAAGTCGTTGGACTGGACTACGCACCTTGCTAATTTCACAGCAAAGTCTTTACGCCGCCTACTTACCTTGAGGTGTTTTCTGCTTAATCGATTCCGCGCCGCTTCTCTGTTCTTAGAACCTTTCTGGGTTCTGGAAAGTCTGCGATTAAGCTTTTTGAGTGACCGCTCAGACTTTCTTAAATGACGCGGGTTCTCGACGGTATTACCATCCGAGTCTGTGTAGAAATGGGTCAATCCTACGTCTAAACCAATGGTTCGTCCCGTAGGCTCTCGCTGTTCATTCCGTTCAGCATCAATACAGAATTGCACGTAGTACCCGTCGGCTCGACGCACTACGCGCACTCGTTTGATTTGACTTCGCTGGTAGAAATGCAAGTCGCGAGTTCCCCACAACTTAAATCTTCCTGCTTTGAAGCCGTCGCTAAAGTTTATGCTTCTGAGATCTTCTGAAAGCTTCCATCCACAGGTTTTGTATTCAACAGAATCGCGGGTTTCATGCTTTTTGAAACGTGGAAATCCTTTCTTTCCCGGTTTTGCCTTTTTGCAGTTGTCGTAGAAACGAGCAATTGATGACCAAGCTCTCTCTGCGGAAGCTTGCCTTGCCATTGAGTTGAGCTTGGCAGCCCAAGGGAATTCTTTGGCAAGCACCGCACAGTAGGCACTCAAGTCGTATCGATTCACACCCTTCGTATCTATCCAGTACCTGATGCAGCTATTACGAATAAAGCGAGCAGTACGAATGGCTTCGTCTAGCCTCTGGTACTGCTCGCTCTTTCCTTCTAGCTTGGCTTCAAATACTAACATTTACGTCTTGGAACTGGATATAAAACACTCTATCACAGTTCTGGGGAAATTAAAGCCGTCCTAAAAGGACGGGGCTTTAGACCCCTTTTCTTGGTAAAGGTTCGTTGTACCATTGCATTGTTTGCATCTCCTGCTAACTTCCTCCAATTCCGTGCAGTACCAAATCAGCCAAAAAATGAGATAACATTGCGTATTCTAATCCCCAACGCCAGTAAAGAAAACCAAAGGGAATTCCTAAGAGGGCATTGAGTGTAATGGTGCGGATAACGACGATCGGGGTTAATGCCCAGACATTGGCAGCCGCGGGCAAATGACCCACACCAAACAATATTGCAGCCGCCACGATGGCCAGCCAAAAAATCAATGTAGAGGGTTGCGGTTTGTCTCGCTCAAACATCTTCCAAAGTAGCCACGCAATCAATGTCATACCGAACAGTCGCAGCAAGAGTTCTTCGGTGATGCCTCCGTAGAGTGAAGCTAATATGCGTTTCCAGAGGTCAATCTTTAACGCAGTTTTTGAAGCCATTGGCGGCATCCAAGGTTCAAACCCTAAACTCAATCCTATCAGGACGATTCCACCGATGCAGCCTACAATTAGCGCCGTGTTAAGGGCAGATTTAGATATTGGCGCGAAAGGCTGTCGATATACCAAAGCACGAGCTATGGGCGTATCAAGTCCGATCGAGTTACCGAGGCGCAGTCCAATCCAACAAAAGAGAATTAGAAAAATTCCGGTTTGCAGGGCGGAGGCGATCGCCACAACAGGTAGCGGTGCAGGCAATTGACTTACTGCCGGATTGAGAGACAGGGCATAAGGGAACACCGCCAAGCTTCCCAAACTACCCAGAAACGCCCAGAACAATGCCAATCGGAAGTAATGATTTTTTGCAGTGTTAGCAGACATCATTTTTGATAAAAAAACGCATCAATTACACTAAATCAGTCTTGAATATTTGAAACATTAAAGCTCGATCGCATTTATGCAACTTGTCTCAGGCGGAATATAGCCTCGGCTAAGGTGCTAAAAAAGCTGGGAATGACGCAGGAAGGTAGCCAAAAACAGCGTGTTTTTCACCGAGGGCAGTTTGAAGAGCTCGAACTTTACAGTTTAGTTAAGGATCACAAGTGTTGAGTCTTGTTACCAAACTTTACTTCATTGCCGATATTCCTCCTACACCCCCTAAATTTATCCGGTAAAAATCAGTTTCTCTTTCCCAGTTTGAGGGTAGTGCTTATCTAGTAGATTTTTCGGTGGGCGATGTATGATTTATTATCTTAGCATTTCATATTTACCAAAGTTGCTGTGCAAAGCTTCAAGACGCTTGGCTTCTGCTGCTTGATGAAGCAAATCAGTTTCAATTTCTTGGGTGTTGGCATGATAGTAGGTGAGTGCGGCGTAGACTTCGGCGAGGGTGAGATGTCCGATGCGATCGCAAATCTCTTGAGCATTCTATCCTCGCTTGTACCAGGTTACGATCCGGCGAACGGTAACGCCTTTACCGAGGATGTGGGGACATCCGCCATGCAGTCCCGGAGTGCGTGTAATGAGCGTACCAATGTCAATAGATATTACTGCGGTGATAAATTTTAGAATTTTAACTATGCTGATAATAGATGAAAACCCTATAGAGGCGCACTGGCTATGAACTGGAAAGCACACATTCACTCAAATCCTAAAATTCTGCTTGGCAAGCCTGTAATTAAGGGGACACGAATATCAGTGGAGTTCGTTCTAGGGTTATTTTCAGAAGGTTGGACGCAGCAACAAATTCTAGAAAACTACCCAACACTTAATGCTGAATCTTTACAAGCTGTGTTTGCTTTCGCGGCGGAGTGCCTCAAAGAAGACGTATTTTACACGCCTTTACTGTTTGCTGAGGCAAGTTAATGCGGATGAGGAACGGGTGATTTTGACGTTCGATCGCGATTACGGCGAACTCATTTATCGCTTGCGGCTGCGATCGCCAAGAGGTGTCATTTATTTGCGGTTTCGTCCTCACACACCGGAAGAACCAGCATCAATATTGTTAAATTTATTACAGACCGAAGGATTGCAATTTGAGGAACGGTTTACAGTGGTGGAGCGCGATCAAATTCGTCAACGCCCCCTACCGTAGTTATTGCCGGAAGCAAGTAGTTGTGGGGATTGAGGCAGGCTTTGGGTGACGATCTTTTAGAGTATTGAGCTTGAAGTGGCGATCGAGGAATTATATCGCGGTGTGAGTTTCGATCGATTGAGCAACGGGTAATTTTGACGTTCGATCGCAAGGTGCAAAATATTATATCCCTTGGTGCTTCTGGGCCCACCGCTTCCAGGCCGCCTCTGATGCTTCTCTCACAACTAAGCTCAAATCACACTGATACAAGGCTGAACACGATAGAAAATTAATCTCTAGAACGTAAGCCAAATTACCAGAACAACAAAGATCTAGAACCCAAATTGGGTCAGGCTGCCATTGTTGTTGCGCCACCGCTTCTGCTACTTGTCGCACAATCTCAGGCATTCCGGATTGATAGTAAGGTTTCTCAATCTGCCGATATTGAGAAGCACACAAGATTTGCCCTTGGGCAATAATCACTCGCCATTCTGCTTCAATGGACTGTTCCGGTGCAACCACCACCAAAATGTTCGGGTCTTCGAGGTAATGGCGTTTCATAAAACTGTCTAAGTCCGTCACTTCTCTAGGAGAATACAGACTACCTGCAAAAGGTTTAAGTGGACTGTTGGGACGGATAAACAAACGTTTACTCTCCTCAAGATTGAAAAGTGATTTAGGCTTTTCAACCACAGAGGAAGACAACTCTGATAGTGGCAAAATATAACCCCCTGCATTCAACAGCCAAGGTTTAAGATGAGGATAATAGGCTGTGCAATGATAATGTTCAATAGTCCCGATAATTCCTGGTGTCCAAGACAAATCCCAACTGAGAATCTGTTCAGCTATATAGAGTGACCCATAGAAGATGACACACTCTGTTGGGGGAAAGAAGCGTTGATAGTCTGTTATGCCTCTGGTATAGTCAACAATCTTAACATTGTGTCCTTGCTTGCGAATCTCCGTTGCAAGTGGAGCCATAGAGCAGCCAAATACACCATCTTCTAGAATCCAGCTAACCATCTAGCTACCCTCGCCCAAGTCATATGCCAGATTAATTTATTATTGTAGCGCAAATTTCGACTAAAAACCCGGAGCGATCGCCCACACCAGTCTTGTTATCATTAAAATCAATGGCTGCAAAAGGAAGCTTAGACACTGACAGGTGAATGCCATGCAAGCCAAACTTCAACAACAACTTTCTCCTGCTGATGCCGAAGTCATTTTGAGACGCTTGCCAGAACGAATTCAAGCGGCTCCGATCACGCGATCTGCAAAAATTGAATATCCGATTTTCCCTAGCTGGTTGCCGTATTAGTTCAGCAAAATCTACAAATTTTGGGCAAACTTGCAGCGATGTCACTCAAGCGAGTGACACTCATTTGAGGTAACTCGAAAAAGTGACTAGGCGATTGCCTCAAACTTTAGCGAGAATGAGCGCAATGAGGAAAACTCGTCAGCTAGATTTACTAACTGAAGGTAAGGGTAAACTCAAGCTGAAATTAGCCACCACTAAAATTAGCAAACTCCCCCTTATTATAGCCCAACGCATTACCGTTTAAGCGTTGGTAAGCAGCCCTACTTAACTATTACTAGGAGAAACACAATGGATTCTATTCTGTATTGGAATGAAGTCGCACTCGAAGCCAATCGCATTAGTTTTACTAACGGGAAGAACGAGCAACCAGGCCCCACTCTAAGTTCTCGCGCTTTGGCGATCGTTCACTTAGCTATGTATGACGCTTATGCAGGGGTACAGGGTAATCCAGTCGTTCCAGTTGACTTATCCCCTTATCTTCCTAACTTACCTCTTCCGAAACCCAATGCCTCAGCCAATGCTGCAGTAGCCGCCGCTGCCCACGCTACATTGTCTAGCTTGTATCCCAGTCAAAAATCCTTTTTTAATCTGAAACATACTCAAGCAGGTTTACAAGGAAACGGCCTACAAGAAGGTCATGAATTTGGTCTTTTGGTAGCTCAAAAAATCTTAGAGAAGCGGCAGGACGATCCTAGCGCTAGCGATAATGGCTATGCTGCATCAGTGGCTCCTGGCGCACACCGTCC
This sequence comes from Microcoleus sp. D2_18a_B4, assembly GCF_036702475.1. Classification (NCBI taxonomy): domain Bacteria; kingdom Bacillati; phylum Cyanobacteriota; class Cyanophyceae; order Oscillatoriales; family Microcoleaceae; genus Microcoleus; species Microcoleus sp. D2_18a_B4. Next base: position 31,991 of record NZ_JAUBTL010000032.1, on the reverse strand, counting down.
CGATCCAGATAATAGCCCTCAAGGTTTTCATGCGCCCTTCTATGGCGCACAATCAAGAGGTTTTGCTGTCACTAACCGTCATGAGTTAGATGCTCCACCTGAGCTAGATAGTCCTGAGTATATCAACGCCCTGAGACAGGTGCGCGGGAAAGGGATTGCACCTGAATTGATGGGAACTTTGCCTGCAGATATTTCTCGTCGAACTGCAAATGAAACACTCATCGGCATCTACTGGGGCTATGATGGCGCTGTTGAGTTAGGGACACCCCCTCGGTTGTACAACCAGATTGTCCGTGCCGTGGCGATCGCTCAGAATAATACTGTCGATCAAAATGCTCGTCTTTTTGCGCTAGTGAATGCTGCAATGGGAGATGCGGGTATTTTAGCCTGGGATCAGAAATACGTTTACGATTTATGGCGACCTGTCGTGGCCATTCGGGAACACGATCCCTCATTAGGCCCAACCGCTACTGGCAATAACGTCATCTCTGAGGATGCTGACCCCTCGTGGTTACCGCTAGGGGCACCGAATACGAATTCCACCGGGAAAAACTTTACGCCACCTTTTCCAGCCTATCCTTCTGGACACGCTACGTTCGGTGCAGCCGCGTTGCATATTACCCGACGGTTTTATGGCGTAACTAGCCACAGCGATGACTGCTTGTTTGATGGGATTACCTTCGTCTCTGATGAGTTCAATGGCATTAACCGAGACAATAAGGGAACTGTGCGACCCAAACACGTTCGCAGTTTCCCTGGTGGGCTGTGGCAAATGATTATCGAAAATGGCCTGAGTCGTGTCTTTTTAGGAGTGCATTGGGTATTTGATGCTTTTGCTACAGATTGTGCAGGCAATCCCGACCTCGGTCAGAATATTGGTGGTATTCCGCTTGGACTTCAGATTGCTGACGACATCTATGATAGCGGCTTGAATCTATCGACTGTCGGACCTAAGAATTAAAACTCTTTGCCCTATTAATCCTATCCCTGGCGCGAGTTAGAGGGGTTAAGCTTTACATAACAAAGCTTGCCCCTTTACCCGTTTTCTGAGTAAATGGCGATCGCCAGCGATTGTCTAAAATCTTCGTCAAGACTAGAAACTATGCGCGAGCATATCCAGTGTACTCTCGGACTTCCGGTGGATGAAAAGCCAGAACAATCCGATCTTTGGGTACGCCAGAGGCGACGAGTTCATCAGTGATGCCGTCTTCAATACCATCATAATGAATCCAGATTTTGTCATTGCGAATTTCGGCATGAACCACAGTACCATGAACTCGCAGATGATTTTCCCAACCTTCATGTATCAGCATAAAATGGTTGCGATCGCGGCTGACCACCACATAGGTAATCACATCCCCATAAGTATAAGGAATATCCGCATAGTATTGGAGAATTTTCTCCAACGTCTCACGCCATTCGTCTACGGGTTGATTTGCGGTTGCCATTGGATAATCTCCTCCGTGTTTGGGTCAAAAACTATCAGGCGAAAACCTGGTTCTTCTAGCAGCAATTGCCCAGCTTCTTCTTTAAACAACGTTTCAAAGGTGTTGCGATTAACAGCTAGGTATAGACGACGCTCTGGCTCTCGTCTTTGCAGCGTTCTGGCGTACATAAAGAACTGCCCCCAAGCATTTTCGAGGTCATGAATGGGCGAAGGGCCAAGAAAGCTTTTGATCTCGATCGCAATTTTTTCAGACCCTCGTTCAGCCGCAATTAGTTTCTGGGCACCCAAATCGACAAAGACCGAGCGGCCCCCAATTTTTAGAATCAGTGGGTCATGAGTGATTGTCCAGCCATCTTTGATGAGGGCAGTGCAGACAATATCGTGATAAAGGTCTTTGGCAGGCATAAGGGCTATTCTTTTTAGCTTCCCTGTCTATCTATCGTATACGACGCAAGTTCAGAATTATTTTAACTTGACTAAGATTCTCCGAAACCGGGTTTTTGACCAAATCTGCAGGCGGCAACGAAATATCTTCCTCAAAAACCCGGTTTCTGAACCCCAAATTAATTCGACTGAATTTGCGAATTCAAAACCTTAGAAATACGATCGCGCGTTTCCTCCAAATGAGCCCGCGTATAAGCATCAGCATTCCGATCCAAATTCCGAATACTTTTGCTCAAACCCTCCCGCAACTGTCGCAACTCGTACCAAGCCAAACTCCGCGCATCCTCTGGAACATTCGTTTTTCGCAGCACCATTCCGATCAAAATTGCTAAATGTTCCCGCTGCAAAGAACGCCGAAAAGTGGAAATTTGCATCTTCTTTTCCGGCTGCAAAACCTCTTGCCAGATATCCTTTTGCACAGTGTTCAACACTTCCGGCAACCTCAAAGCAGTTTCCGGCCCCGATTTTAACTCGGCATCCCGCAGTCGCGCCAAGCGCGTCGGAGATAGCAAAACCCGCAACACAAACCGCTGCAAAAAAGTAATTCGATCGCCGATCGGGTAATCTAGAGGAAACACCAAAGCCGGACTCCCCCAGTGATCCCAGCGCGACGGTGCCAATTTATTCAGCAATTCCGGCGCAAAACTAAACGCATCCGGTGCAAAAACGTACTTCTCTAATGTTGCTAAAGCTTCTCGCTGCTGAGAAAGTTCGATCGGCACAAACGGCAACTTCGCATTAGTATCTCCAGGGCGAATCCGATTAAACGACTGTCCCCCCACATACAAAGTCGCATTCATCACCTGGTTGAGATAATACCCGAACACCGAATCAAACATCACCCGCAGTTCGTTATAACCATCTCCCCCAACCGGAATTCGCTTTTCCAAACGCTTCCACATCGCCCTAGCATTATCCAATTGCCATTGCGAATACCTCAGCATATTGGCGCTGAGATCAAAGCTATTTGCAGCGGGATCGAGAATATCAACAGCATCCTCATCCGGCGCGTAAGCTAATTGCGCTTGGGCCCCGCGGCTGGCAATTTGTTGCAGCGCTGGTAAGTCGCTGTTCGGGTCCCGGCCGCCCATCACCTTGTAACCATACTCGATCGCCCAATCGTCATAAGGCCCTACAATCGTTGGAAAATAGTCGCCCTGCACAGTTCCGGCAGGTGCCAAATTAATCGGCACATAATCCATCACCGACGCTACCAAACCTTGCGTGCGAGTTACCTGAGTATTGTTCAAATCCTCCGGTTGCAGCATCGTACTCCCGTGAAAATTGTGCCTCAAACCGAGAGTGTGACCGACTTCGTGGGCAGCCAAAAATCGGATATATTCATTCACATAATTGTCAATCGTCCCACTGCTAGCCGCTGCATTTTCCAACAGATCGATCGACATTGCCCCCATCGCAAACTGGCGGCTCGATTCCAACCCAAAACACATATCCGAACTCGACATCAACCGCGATAAAGGCGAGCGCTTTTGCTCTTGGTATCTTTCTACCAAAGTCGGCAAATCATCAGCCATTCCACCTTGAGCATTTTCCCCGCTGCTTTTTCCTAAATCCCCATTTTCTAGCACATTCAAATAACGAGAATACATCCCGAACTGACAGGGATTGGTATTAGAACCGTTTCGCCCTTGAAAACTCTTAGATAGCGATCTATTTTGTTCCACCAAAGACCGATAACCCTGTTTGATTTCCCGGACAACATTAGCATCCAACAGAATGTCAGCATCCAAAATTTCCCCCGTCAGCGGGTTAGTGCGAGACGGCCCGATGCCGGCAAACTGAGGCTCAAAAGAACTCGACCAGCGGATAGTATTGTAGCGAACGTCAGCCGGGTCCCATTTAGCATTGTCCGGCATTTGTTTGACCTGAATTGCGTCAGTAAAACCTGCCTTTTCAAAAGCTTTGTTCCACTCCAAAACGCCCTCGCGAATTGCGTTTCGGTATTCGGGAGGCACATTATTTTCAATCCAAAAGACGATCGGCTGCACCGGAGGCGACATCGGCGCTGTCGGGATTTGCTTTTGCAAATGCCAGCGATTGATATAGCGCACAAAAGGCTCCCGGCTGCTCTTGTCAGAAAAGTCCTTATATGCTGTAAGGAAATAGCCCACTCGCTCGTCCGCAAGTCTGGGGCGGTAGCCGTTATTTAGCGGCACTTCCGAGAAACTGTAGTGAATGCGGAGGTTAAAAGCCCGACTGTCAGGAATCGAAGGTAAATAGTTAAGCTCACTGTCATTATCGCTAGAAAAACCATAGACAGAAGCAATCTCCACATTCAGCGGAAACGCTTTAACATCTTTAAAAGAAGACTTGTCTGCATCGATCGAGTACGAAGCGCCCAAAAGCATCGGCAAAATCGCTTTTACCCCGGGTAAATCGCGCTTTTCGCTCATCAGCAAATCGCCTAAATCGATCAGCAGAGTTTGTCTTTGCGGATGAAGGCTTTTGAGAGGCAAAGAATAGAGAATCGACTCGCTAAATCCCCGTGCTACCGAACCTGCTTGCGGATCGCCCGGACTTGTGCGAAAATTTATATTTGGTATCACAAACTGCACGTTATTTTGGACGCGCCGCAGTTGAAACAAGAAATCGCCGATCGGCATTCCGCTCAAAATGCCCGCTTCCCCCAAACCCGATGCCAATGTCACAAAGCACAGGAACTTTTTGTCGAGTTGTTGCGGTTTAATTTCCAGATATACTTTATCAGTTGCTTGATTGCGGTAAAGGGTAAATAATCCCTCTAACTTTTTCGCGTCTTTGACAACCTCTTCAAAGGGTGCCAGAGTTGGCTGTTCGCTACTTTGTTCGGTGCTGGGCGGCCCAGATGATAAAGCTACAGGTAAGAAGAAACCTTTATACAAACTGAAACAGAAAAATGCTAAAGATAATATAAAAAATATCAAAGGCAGATTTTTTCTCGGATTTTTTATCTGTGTATTTTTGCTATTTTCACGAAATATCAATCTTTTCATTTTCAGTCTTTAGCCACAGGAAAGAATAGTTTTGAGATTGTCGCGCCGCACTCGCAACGTTGGGAGCATTTAACTTCTAAAATAACTCACCACTCAAAAATTATAACTACTGTTTCGCTGGCCAGGGAATCATGGGATCTTGAGCCAACCGCTTAGACACTGCAACAGCACCGTAACGGTTGAGGTGGCTGGGGTCGGAAAAAGATTCTCGCGCCTGGGGCCACAATAAACTCTTATCTAGGAAAATTAGTCCGCTTTGAGCTGCTAATTCTTGCATATATTGCCGGAATTCTTGTTCGTAACCTGTCCGCACCGGGTCTAAATAATCTTCAGTCAGAGGCATATTCACAAACACGAGATTGATGTTGCGAACCTTGGTAAATTCGATCAGATTTTTGAGTGCTAGAGCTTGTTCGCCTACCAATTTAAAATTTTGATAGTCGGAGTCGTAATAACCAGATACTTTCGGGTGCTTCTGAAAGTAAGTTTCGGGATTGAAGCGTATATCGATCGGCAAAAAGCCATTTGGTTGAAACTCGCTGACGGGTTTACTCCCAGCGGTTGGCTGGGCGTTTTCAGTTGTTGGTTGGCCCAGAGGTGCGGTTTGGGGGATCTCGGTTGCAACAGGGGCTGATGGATTAACGATCGATCGCAAAAACCCTTTGAGTCGATCGCGATTTTTGTAAGTTGCAGAACCCTCCACCAACTTTTGATTCACCACTTGCTGAACAGTAGCTTGAGCTTGTCCCAAATTCTGCACCAATTCAGTCGCAGTCGCCACCGGATTGTTGGCGCTTTCCTTCGATGTTTCGGATTCTAATTGATTGGTGGGGATCAGAAAACTACCCCGGCTCAATTGCCTGTAACCTTCCGAAGAAGCGATCGCGTTAAAAGTCAAATCCGGCCGCCCGCTGTTGAGAGCCCTCGCCCCATCCGCCAACACCAGCAATTTTGGCAGTTGTTGCGGCGGCAAAATCCGGCGGATGAGCGAATCTACAACCTGGAGAGTAGCTCCATTAACTCCAAAATTGTAAGCCCTCAGCCCCGGATACCCCGAATCTGCCAAAGCTGTTTCCAAAACCGCCGGGTCGATGCCCCGCAGCGCCCTCGAACTACCGACAATTAAAATATCCGGCGGTTTTTTGTGCAGGTGAATGTACTCTTGATAGCGCGCTATCTGATCGTCAAGCTGCTCGCTCCTCAAAGTTGGGAACACCACAGGAGCAGAAACATCAGCTACAGGAACGCTAGTATTTCCCGGTTTCGTAAACCCAGAGCCATTGAAAGCCTCTTGCTGGTTCGCTTCCGGCGACGGTTGCAACGGAATTCGAGGCAAATTCACCTCCTCAGCAGGGGGAACGGGGTTCGCGGTTTCGTTCGGAAGTCTGGCTGTAACGTCGCCTAAAGCCTTGGGAGCTGAATTTTGACAATTTGGCCCGCTGCAAACTTCGGAGGCGCTAGGAGCTTGACTGACCGTCGCAGATTGCAGAAATAGACCGAGGAGCCAATCGGTATTGAAAGTCAGCAGACAGCCGGCGATCGCCCAAATCAAAGCCATGCCCGCGGCGCGATCGGCTCTCACGCCCCCCGGCGCAGCAGCATTCGTTGACAAACCATCGTTAGGAACAAACAAACCCGAAGCGACAAGCGGCTGCACCGCAGCTTGAACTAATTGCTCGCCCAGATTGTATCCGGGGAGTCTGATTTTGAAACGGGGGCGCCAGGAGTTGGGCGCCGGAGCATCGAACACCAAATTCTCGCCCAAACCCGAAAAACTCCCATCCTCCGCCGGCGCAAAGTCTGGTACCGGTTCCTTTTCCAAGACAGCCACTTGGGAGGGAGCCGGTGCGGGTGTCGCTGCTGATTCCTCGTCAACAACCGTTCTGAGGTCAATTGCGTAGCGCCACAGCGGCACTTTCTGGCCGGCGCGACGCCCGTAGACTCGCACCCCTGATACTCCCGGAATTTGTAACTGCCGCAAAAATTTAGCCACCGGCGGGCCTACCTTCGACTGAGAAGGGCAAGTCAGAGCTTCAGTCATGACGTGCAGCACGTCGGCTTTTTGCAGCACGACAGCCCGAATCCCTCCTGTTTCCAGCTTGCGCCTGAGACTGGGGTTGAGCAACCTGTTCAATAAAAAAGTCAAAGCCAATTGGTCGCCCTCAACTGCCAGCGTTCTAGCGTTTGCAGCCAAGTCGGGGTGGTGGGCTGCCGGCAAGTCCACCCAGTCTATCCACACCGGGGACTCCGGCGCCGCCTGAGAGTCCTTGGCTGGTTCTACGCCGTAGATAGTAGCTGCGCGGATGCCTTGGGGCGCGAAGGAGGCTAACAAAGGGGCGATCGCGTCGGTGGTTTGCTGCTTGTCGGGGTATTCTTGCCGTTTAGGCTTTTGTCCTTTTTTGGCAGTTTTGCTGCAAAACAGGTGGAGGGTTGCTTCTTTGAGGGTAGCCCGCACTTCGACTCTCGATGCTGCCAAGTGTTGATTTAGCAGTTTGGCGATCGACTGTACGTCTCCCCACCTGGCCCATTCCTTAAGAATTTTGTCGGGCGAAGTCAAATCCACCCGCAGCAGCCAGTCCGGCTTCGCTTCGCCGCTGACTTGGCTGGCGATCACGGCTTCCCGGAAATCCTCTAGTTGCAGTTTCCGTAGCCTGCCGGCGATGGGTTCGGCCAGCAAGGAGGGGTCGGGGCTGTAAGCTGACTCGCACAGCACCAGCAGCCGGCGTTCCTTGGGCTTGATATTTTCCGGCCCATTCACCGGCTGGGTTTCTAGGCTGGTTTTGAGTTCTTTTTCGCGAATGCTTACTTTCACCGAAACTCCCATTGGCCCTAGGATTTCGCTGAGATAGCTGGCGATCGCATCTGGATAGCCCCGGCGCGCCAACGTTTCCGGCGAAACCGTTAATGTTCCATCAGGATCGCCCTCGCCTGAGTCAGCTTGGGGGGATTGAATCAAAGCCACCGCGCCACGGTTGGCTTTGTGCTGCGGGGGAACGCCGGAACTAAAAGCTTCCCGCGTCGCAGCAGCCGAAGTGTCGATCGTTACGGGGGAAGTTTCAAAAGCTTCTGGGTATTGAATCCGGGAGGCGATGGGCAGACTTTCGGCGTCAAAATCCAGTTCTTCCCGTACTTGCGGCGGGTTGGCTGCTGTTTCTACCGGTTTTGGTGTCTGTTTGAGTTTCTGGTTGTCATTCTTAAATCTGCCGAAAAATCCGCCTCTTTTAGGGCTTGCTGGCGGTTCGTCGGGGGAAGTCGCGGGCGGCGGCACTTCGGCAACTTTTGGTTCCGGTTGCTGTGGCTGTTGCTGTCGCTTGGGACTGCTACAATCGAGCCGGACTGTCCAGTCATTTTGTCGGGAACCGATTTTGCGGCCGCACAGAAACAACTGGTAAATTTTAGGTCGATCGGGCAGCAGTCGCGTTAAATCACTGTGTTCGAGGGCGTTGGTAAATCGCGCCGTCACCAATTCTTGAGACGGACACTGCGCTGCTTCGCACAAAATGTGCAGGTGATTTCCCCGCAAACGCGCTTGTACTTGAACTTCGGGAAGCCCTAAAGCTTCTTGCGCCCACTGCGACGCGGCCGATCGATTGTCTGCCAATATGCTCCCGTTCGCATTCAACATGAAACTCTAAATTTTGCCAAAGCTGGTTTTGTTTTCTAGAAATAGCACAGTTACAGATTTTACAGACAATTATTTGATTTGCCGAGCCTAACCGTTTTGTCTGGTTTAAGCCGTGCTGGACTTAGTGTCTTGTGTTGTATCCCCTCGGCTTCGAGCCGTTGGGGAATATTTTTTTGATAATACCTCGACATTTTGGCACAGATAGGTTCAAATTAAGCCAAGCAACAAGTTATTCGTCATTAGTCATATCGTTTCCGTTTGCATCCGAATAATAATTAGACCTCTCTCATAATTCTTGTGGAACAGGCATCCTGCCTGTTCAAGACTGGCTTTTCTGGAAATGTCTATTATTTTCCGACTGTAGTGCTGTGGTTTCGTCATACTTTGCGGAGAGAGTCGCACGATCGATCGCAGTCGGGGATTATCCCGATTTTATACAAAACGTTTTTTCCGAGTGCGAGCCTAATATCTCGCGAGAAGATATTTATAGACTTGGCTACGCGGGGACGATCGCCTGCAGGATATCTTTCGTGGGATGTCACCGGATTTGATCTCAGAAGTCATTCGATTTTAGATTTTAGATTTTAGATTTTAGATTTTAGATTTTGGAGGCGATCCCACGGATCAATTCGGGGGCTTGAGGATTTTAGATTTTAGATTTTGGATTGATTCCACGGATAAATCACGTGGCGGGTACCACCTTTGAAATTCTTGGTCATTAGTCAGAAAGCAGCGGTCAAGAGGATTATTTGCCATGTAAACTGAGGATTACGGATTGACACAGGAGGAATTTATGCCGTCGGAAAACCCAGACTTGCTCAAAACTCAAACACCTAGTCCAAAGTTGCCAGTTCCCTCAGACATCTTATTGAGCTTCGTCGCCTTACCCATGCTGGGCGGGTTGGTGGTGGCTAAAGCTGCTGCTGAGTTTGTTGCGTCGATCGGCGTTGAAAGCGAAGAAGTCTTTCGGGGTTCGCGCCTTCCCGTACTCAACTTTCCTCAATCACAGGATTAGAAAGCCCAAGGAAGGATGCTGCAGCTAGAAGTTAATTTTTTTGACCCCGCCCAAAAACGGATACTAGCCCGCGACTTCTGTCTTGGAGAGATAAAAATTTTCGACCCTAGTTCAACTTCCCAGATTCATCTTGGGAGTAAATCTAAAATCGTTCGACTTAGCGCGACTGGACGCTCGCGCTAAGACGTTCGTCTCACGCCGATCGTCTAAAATCTCAAACTGCAAGTCAAGTGATCTAAAAGCTTGACAATAGGTACAATCCGTGCTGTGAGAATTAATCTTTCCTTATACTTTGTACATAAGTGCCTTCTACTTTCTAGGTTGCAAAAAGAGTCTCAAATTTGACTGCAAACAAAAGTGTTTTAGGCGAAACTAAACCATACAATTTTCTTGACACCCGCAGCTATTGAGGAACAGCCCGATGAGTTCAGTCCTCCAGTCTTCAGAACAGGCTATTGATGCAACATCTATTTCCCATTTTCCCGCTTACTCCAAATCAGACCTGTTTCTGCGAAATCGCCTCAAAGTTGTAGAGGACTTGTGGGAATCGGTGCTGCGACAGGAGTGCGGGCAGGAATTGGTGGATTTGCTCCAACAAATGCGATCGGTCAATTCCGCCGAAGGACAAGCCACTCACTTTCGCGAGTCGAATGTCGTACAGCTAATCGAAAAGCTCGACCTCAACGCCGCCATCCGCGCCGCTAGGGCTTTTGCACTGTATTTTCAGTTGATCAACATTGTCGAACAGCACTACGAACAGCGAGACCAACAGCTAGCTTACGCTAGCAGCAACGATGCTGGTGGGCGGATGTTTTCTAAGCTGCCAGGACAAGCAACGGATGCCCCCGATCGCCCGCGGCACAGGGAAGGCCCAAGCCCGGCCCAAACGGCTCTGAGCAGTGCAGACAGCAGCGAGACGATCGCCCGAGATGCCGGCACTTTTCACCAACTGTTCCCGATGCTGCTGCGCTTGAACGTGCCCAGCCAGCAAATCCAGCGGTTGATCGATCAGTTAGACATCCGCTTGGTATTCACCGCTCACCCGACAGAAATTGTCCGCCACACGATCCGCACCAAACAGCGGCGAATGGCGAAGATTCTCCAACAGCTAGACCAAGTTGACGAGAAATTTCAGGCGATCGGAACCGACTCTCAAAGCCCCTACCCGGTGTCTTGCTGGGAAGCGGCGGCTCTCCAAGAGCAACTGATGGAAGAAATTCGCCTCTGGTGGCGCACTGACGAACTGCACCAATTCAAGCCGACTGTACTTGACGAGGTGGAATACACTCTCCACTACTTCGAGGAAGTTCTGTTTGATGCTATTCCCGAACTCTACCAGCGCTTAAAGCAAGCGCTCCACGCTTCTTATCCTTATCTGAAACCGCCGAGTTACAATTTTTGCAAGTTCGGTTCTTGGGTGGGTTCCGACAGGGACGGCAATCCTTCTGTGACTCCAAAAGTTACTTGGCAAACGGCTTGCTATCAGCGCCACTTAGTGCTAGAGAAGTACATCGCGGCGGTGAAGCGACTGAACGAACTTTTGAGTTTGTCGCTGCACTGGAGCGACGTGCTGCCGGAATTGCTCGAATCTCTCGATCGCGACAAATCGGAATTCCCGGAGGTTTACGAGCAGTGGGCGATTCGCTATCGGCAAGAACCTTATCGGTTGAAGCTGGCCTACGTGCAGCAGCGACTGGAAAATACGCGCGATCGTAATTGGCGGCTCTACAAAGGAGACGAATTGCAGCGGGAGCGCGAAGCTTTGTCAGCAAATCCCGGAATGACCGGCCTTTATCGATCGGGCGCTGAGTTTTTGACCGAGCTCAAGCTCATCGAGCACAATTTAGTGGAAACAGGTTTGAGCTGTCGGGACTTGGAAAATCTGCTGTGCCAAGTAGAAATTTACGGATTTAATTTGGCTTACCTAGATATCCGCCAAGAGTCAACAGTACACTCCGAGGCTTTGAGCGAAATTGCTGAATACTTGCAAATTTTGCCCAAGCCTTACAATCAAATGTCGGAATGCGATCGAATTATTTGGCTGGCAACGGAACTGCAAACTCGCCGCCCTTTAATTCCAGCAGAATTGCCCTTTTCTCCCAAAACTTGCGAGACGATCAATACCTTCCGAATATTGCGGCAAATGCAGCAGGAGTTTGGCCCGGAAATTTGCGAAACTTACGTCATCAGCATGAGCCACGATGTCAGCGATTTGCTGGCGGTTTTGCTGTTAGCAAAAGAAGCGGGACTTTACGATCCGGCTACAGGAATTAGCAGTATTCAAGTAGTTCCCCTGTTTGAAACGGTGGAAGATTTGAAAAAAGCGCCGGAAGTAATGCAAAAAATCTTTGATCTGCCGCTTTATCGAGCTTTGCTAACAGGAGGATACGCGCAGGAACTAGCGGTAAAAAACGCAGACAATCTCAAATGCCCAATCGAAACTCTCAAATTGCAAGAGGTGATGCTGGGCTATTCCGACAGCAATAAAGATTCTGGTTTCCTCAGCAGCAATTGGGAAATCCACAAAGCTCAAAAGGCTTTGCAAATGGTTGCGGAAAAACACGGTGTGGAGCTGCGAATTTTTCACGGCCGAGGCGGTTCTGTAGGGCGCGGCGGCGGGCCTGCTTACAAGGCAATTCTCGCTCAGCCTGGAAAGAGTATTAGCGGGCGAATTAAGATTACTGAACAAGGCGAGGTTTTGGCTTCTAAATATTCTTTGCCGGAGTTGGCGCTTTACAATTTGGAAACGGTGGCGGCGGCGGTAATTCAAGCTAGTTTGCTGCACACTGGTTTTGATGGCATCGACCCTTGGAATGAGATTATGGAGGAGTTATCGGCGCGATCGCGATCGCACTACCGCCATTTAATCTACGAACAGCCGGATTTAGTCGATTTCTTCCACCAAGTTACCCCGATTCAAGAAATCAGCCAGTTGCAAATTAGTTCTCGTCCGGCCCGGCGCGGTGGCAAAAAAGACATCAGCGGTTTGCGAGCAATTCCGTGGGTGTTTAGCTGGACTCAAAGCCGCTTTTTGCTGCCTTCTTGGTACGGTGTCGGTACAGCTTTGCAAGAGTTTTTGCTGGAGGAACCGGAAGAACACATGAAACTTTTGCAGTATTTCTACTTGAAATGGCCGTTTTTTAGAATGGTAATTTCTAAGGTGGAAATGACTTTATCTAAGGTGGATTTGCAGATTGCAGAACACTACGTGCAGGAGTTAGCTTTGCCTGCTGATAAGGAGCGTTTTAACGCTTTATTCGATCAAATTGCGGCCGAATTTCACTTGATTCGCGATTTGGTTTTAACGATTACCGGACACCAACGTTTGTTGGACGAAGATCCATCGCTGCAGCGATCGGTGCAGTTGCGAAATGCGACGATTGTGCCTTTGGGCTTGTTGCAGGTTTCGCTGCTGAAACGCTTGCGGCAGCACGGTAGTGGCGGGGTTCCTGGGGTGATTCACTCGCGTTATAGCAAGGGTGAATTGTTGCGGGGAGCTCTGCTGACGATTAATGGAATTGCTGCGGGGATGCGGAATACCGGCTAGGCAAATAATTTTGAGTTTTGAATTAGTGGTGAGGTGCGCGATGGAGCACCTCACCACTGGTAGTTTCAGAATTCAGGCGATCGCCCATTGTAGTCACAGCCATAGAAAACTGTTCGCTATCCTAGCTGAGATTTTTTTATGTCTAAACGCAAACAGTCTGAAGGTTGTCGCCCGATACTGCGGCGCACTTTTTTATTTTTAACGGGCATAGCTTTGGCGCGGGTTGCGGCTGACTATTTTGCGATCGCCCAAAACCGAGATAGTTTCTTGACTCTGGCGGCTCAACTGTGGCAAAAGTCACTCGCTTTTTTATCAAGTATACAATCAAATCAAACTCCTCAATCTCTTCCTAGCAATCCCATTGTAAAATCGGCAAAAACCAATCAACCTCTGCCGAGTAATCCTATTGTAAAATCGCCCGAAAATTCTCCGGCTGTGCAGCCGTCTCAACCTCAAATTATCAAACGTTCTGCTAAGCAAACAAAACCGGTACAAGTCAGCAGCCAAAATGTAGCTGGCGCAAGTTTTTATCTCACAACTATTGACCTCGCAGACCCAGAAATTTATATCACAATTGGGTTAGCTAATAATGCAGATTTTGCCAATACTTCTAAAGTCACGCGGGGCGATGAACCTTTTGAAAATATGGTAGCGCGTTACCGGGCTGCTGTTGTTGCTAACGGGACTTTTTTTGGTAAAGATGAGCAGAAATCTGTGCTGGGAAATATGGTGGCGGCGGGTAAGTTTCTGAAATATAGCCGATGGGAAAATTACGGCACGACTTTGGGGATTAAAGCGGGAAATCAATTGGAAATGGTGACGGCTAGAACTGAAGGTAAGCCGGATTGGAGTCAACATTGGTTTTCTCTGACTTGCGGGCCGAGATTGGTTAAAGGGGGGAAAGTTTGGCTGTCTCCTTTGTCGGAAGGATTTAAAGATGCTGGTGTTTTGGGCGTGGGTTCGAGAACGGCGATCGGCTTTCCGGCTTCGAGAGATAAGTTATTTTTGGTGACTTTTCTTGATAGTTTGTCTTTGGAAGCAGAAGCTAAAGTTATGCAGAGGATCGGCTGTTTTGAAGCTATGAATTTGGACGGGGGCGCTTCGGTGGGTTTGGCTCATCAAGGGGAGATTTTATTGCCACCGGGACGGAATTTGACGAATGTGCTGGTGGTGTACGATCGCGAATATCCGGCGCCGGCTCAGTTAAAGGAGTCCTGGGAACGCTTTCAAAAGGGATCTCGACCAACGCCGGACAAATCAGTGTTTTTTGATTGATCTAGCAGAAGGAAATTCGGCAACGCGCACTGAATCGGGATGTAACGGATGGAGGAAAGAACGAAGAAGGAAGAAGGAATCGAGGGAGCATCCAGATTTTGGGTGGTGCTCCCAAGGGAAGGATGAAATCATTAGAGATAATGCTATAACCAGTGGTTGGGATACGTCCTTTCTGCCGCTAAATTATTAAAGATGACGGCGCACAAGACCAAGATTATTGATCCCTCAAAAGCAGGTGTTAGCAAAAATTTCCAGTCTGGTTGGGTCATCATGACGACTAAGGCAACTGCTCCCGAAGGCGGATGTAGAGTTCTGGTAATCTGCATAATTCCGATCGCAGTAGAAACAGCCATTCCCATCGCCCAGGGAGAAGAACCGAGAAAATGCAGAATTATTAAACTGGTGAGAGCAGCGAAGAAATTGCCCCCAATGACATTCCGGGGTTGAGCCAAAGGGCTGTCAGGGACACCAAAGATCAGAACGCTTGTAGCGCCAAACGGAGCCATTAGTAAAGGAGAATTAGTTTTTACAGCCAGATAGGACGTTGCAGTAATTGCCAAAAAACTGCCAATCCAACTCCAAAAAATATGCCGAGGATGAGGTCTGTCTATTGGGCAGGCCAATGGACACGATCGCCATCTCCCAAAGGTTTTAAACCAATAACTTTCCCATTTCAGTTGAATTTTTTTACGGTCAATCATAAATCAGGTTACTTGATAACCAGGTTTCTTAAATTGTCGGAACTAGCCTCCGCTAAAGTTAAGATATCATAACAATTTGTCAAAAAGTAGCTAAAGGCACAGATTTTTTACTTCTAGGCTACTCAAGCTGCTGCTAACCACTCGGTTGGAACTCACATCGGGCACCATTCTCAAGAACAGGCTTTCCGGCCTGTTCCACAAAGAGTAGATTTTCCTCTTGTGGAACGGGCCCCAGAGCCCGTTCATCAAAGGCTTATTGACAATGGTGCAACATCTCAGTTGGAACTGACTAGCGAGTTTGGTCGGTTTGGCAACAGACGTTATCGGCAGTCGCAAAACTTCACCGTTAGCCGTCAGAGTTATTGATGAGGGTAAAGCGAGAGGTTATTTGTAAGGTGCGAGGCCCAGTAAGCGTAAGCTGGATTGGAGTCAATATAGGTTTTCTTTGACTTGCGGGCCGAGATTGGTTAAAGGGGGGAAAGTTTGGCTGTCTCCTTTATCGGAAGGTTTTAAAGATTCTCATGTTGTGGGCGTGGACTCGATAACGGCGATCGGCTTTCCGACTTCGAGAGAGAAGTTATTTTTGATAATTTTTTTTGATAGTTTGTCTTTGGAAGCAGAAGCTAAGGTTATGCAAGCGATGCGTCCCGCCCTCGCCCGTGCTACGGCTGTTTTGAAGCGATGAATTTGGACGGTGGTGCTTCCGTGGGTTTGGCTCATCAAGGGCAGATTTTATTGCCGCCGGGACGGAATTTGACGAATGTCCTGGTGGTTTACCATCGCGAATATCCAGATCCTGCTCAATTAAAACAGTCTTGGGAACGCTTTCAAAAGGGATCTCGACCAGCACCGGACAAACCAGTGTTTTTTGATTGAATCGGCAATTACTATAATATGAAGTAAGCTTTTGCAGGCAAAGATTATGACAGCAACAAGAGAAAAAATCTGGACAGTGGAAGAATATCACCGCATGATTGAAGCTGGCATTCTCACTGAAGGTAATAAGATTGAATTGCTAGATGGGAGAATTGTTGAAATGAGCGCACAAACTCCACCCCATGCTGCTACAACCCAACGCAGCGATCGATATCTACAACACCTGCTAAGAGATTTAGCATTAATTCGCGTGCAGTTGCCAATTACTTTAGCAACTTCGGAACCGGAACCAGATATAGCTATTGTTTGTATCGAGCCGGGAGATTATCGCGACCATCACCCAAATCCTAGCGAAATCTTGCTGTTAATTGAAGTTTCCTACTCGACCTTACAAATTGATCGCCGGGAAAAGGCACCGATTTATGCGAGAGCAAATATCGCTGAATATTGGATATTAGATGTAGCGGCCCGCGAGGCATATATTTATCGGAATCCTGCACCGGGAGGCTATCAATCTGAGATAGTTGTTGCAGATAATGCTGTGATTAGAATGCTAGCTTTTCCTGAGATTGAAATTAGTTTTTCAGAACTGTTTTTGCCTGTTTAGTTGGTGTTTTACAGCAACCAAATATGAACAACGAATTTACTTCGAGCAAATCTCAAACTGACTGGCCACGCCTCGATGCCATAAGCGATCGAGATATTGATTTATCTGATTGCCCTGAAATTACGCCTAAAATGTTTGCGCTTAGCAGTAGTTCGGCGAGGTTTGCCCAACCCTCAGACTAAAGCTCAACTCACCTTACGCATAGACAGTGATGTTTTGGAGTGGTTTAAACCTCAAGGTCGTGGTAAGATAGAAAAATGAATTCAATGGCGTTTTATGTCAAATCTTGAATTATTAGACCAACTTCGGCAGTTATCCCCTGCCGAGAAGTTTCAAATGATGCAATTTTTAATGGCTGAATTGGCGAAAGAAGAAATGTTAAAGCCATTGGATAATGGCGCGGCTTATCGTGTTTGGTCGCCTTATGATTATGGTGATGCTGCTCAGAAATTAATGAGCTTATTAGAACAAGAAGAAACGAAAGAAAATGCGAAATTCTAAACGATTTTCTTTTATCGAACGAAGGAATCAAGCAGGAGAAACTAATTTTTTTCCCTGTGTACCCATAACTTTAAGCTATCGGGATTGTATTTCGGAGACTTTGGGTTTGTTGGATACGGGATCGAGTCTTAATGTTTTACCGTACCATGTTGGTTTAGCGTTGGGAGCTGTTTGGGAGGAGCAAACGCTTTCAATTCCGTTAGCAGGTAATCTTGCGCCAGTGGAAGCAAGGGGTTTAGCTGTGGTGGGACAAATTAGCGATTTTCCACCTGTTCGTTTGGCTTTTGCTTGGGCTAAATCTAACGAGCCGCCTATTATTTTAGGCCAGTTAAACTTTTTTATGGAGTTTGATGTCTGTTTTTATCGTTCACAGTTGGCGTTTGAAGTGTGTCCTAAATTTAGGGATAGTTGAGATTATGAATATGATAAAATGGTGGGTTGCAGCATAGATATGGGAAAATCTTAATTTTTTTGAGTCGAGATTGACACTACGCTCTGCAAGTAAACTCCGCTCAGAATGACATAATTACAATGACTTTCCGTGGGCCTAAAATCTCTTCATCCGCCTTAGCGCGATACACCCACAACTTAATCAGCCCGCATAACCCCCCTACTCAATAGTTTTTGGATAAGTCCTGCATTCCCTACGGAGAGTTTTCCCACTCGGCGGTAAGCTTGCGGAAATTGTATTTAGATGCACCGGGATGACAAGTAACACAACTGCTGATATTTGCGGGTTGCGACAGCTTGACTTTGGGGTGCAGAGCTTTGAAATAGCGAGAACTGGCGACTCGGTAGGCGAGTTCTTCGTCTTTGGCTTGGGGACGGGAAAAAGTTTGCAGGTAGTTCCAGACTAGCAGGCGGGGCGGGTCTACTAGCAGTTTGATGGTTTGTCCGTAGTGTTGGGGATCTTGCAGCAACCGGCGCCAAGTTTCTGTAGGTAATACTTGCGGCGGTAAAGCGATGTGACAGGTGGCGCAGTTTTCTAGATAAAGTTGCTGTCCGAGTTGGTAGTTTTCGGGGATGCGATCGACCGTACCAGTATCCTCGATCGAAGAAACCTGAGCAAGTCGCGCGGGAGTGCGAGAGTAGGCAGTCTGAGCTGCAACCCATCCGCCGCAGGTACAGCAGATAATTATCAACACCAGCAAAGTTGAATAAAGCCCCCGCAAGCCTACTCTGCGACGTTTGCGGGGTTTTTCCTGTTTCATAATTCTGAATTTATTTTTGGTTATTAAATCACTGGTATGCTCATGCCTTCGCGGGCTAAGCAGCTATTGGCGAACGCTGCCTGCACGTCTGCTTCTACGCCATCGAGAAAATTGTCGTCGTGGCCCGGATCATGGTGAAACATCACGATTTTTTTGACTCCAGCAGCTTTCGCTATTTCTACTCCTGCTTGCCAAGTAGAGTGTCCCCAGCCGACTTTCGGGGTTTTGAAGTCGTAATACTCTTCGTTGGTGTAGTTGGCGTCGTAAATCAGCACGTCGGCGTTGCGAGCTAGGTGTAACACGTTGTCGTCTAGGCGATCGGGAAAATGTTCTGTATCGGTGCAGTAGACGGCTGTGTGTCCCTCCCAGGTGACTCGATATCCGATCGCGGTGTTGGGATGGTTGAGCAGTGCCGTTTCTATTTTCACATCGTCGAGTTCGAGAATATCCCCAGGCGTCAAATCGTTAAATTTGAGGTCGGACTGCATGACTTGGATGGGGACGGGAAAATTGGGGTGTACCATTTGGTCGGCAAGACGGTGTTTGATTGTAGTGCCGTTGGGGGCGATCGCACCGTAAATGTGAAAGCAGTTCCCCGGGATAAAGGCGGGAGTAAAGAACGGAAACCCTTGAATGTGATCCCAGTGAGTGTGGCTGAAAAACATATGGGCTTCCACCGGCATTTGTCGCAGCAGGTTGAGGCCCAGAACTCGCAGGCCCGTACCACCGTCAAAAATCAGGCGTTTTTTGCCCAAGCGCATTTCTACACAGGAGGTGTTGCCTCCGTAGCGCAGTGTTTTGGTGCCGGGGGTGGCTATGCTGCCCCGCACGCCCCAAAACTGAACGACAAACTCGGTCAAAGGACTATTTTCCATAGTGGCTTTGTGATCGGAAGGCTGTGGATTGGCTAGAGAGGGTGCGGAATCTGGCATTTTTTTTAGTTTTGGCGGCAGGAACTTGGGAGTTGAAATCTTAGTTTTTACTTTTTAGTTTTTAGTCTTTAGCAATCTGTACTATAATAAAGCGCTTGATCGGGAAACCATCCGAATCCCGCACACTTGGGCTATTAGAAGCCTAAACCGTACCGATTGGTGTAGGAGATGTCACGCTTGAAAGATTATTATTTTTTGCACCCTGCGCGCTGTCCGGCGTGTTCTGTGTTCTGAGATTAAGATAGCGCCGAATAAGAGTGTTCGGGTAAAATTTCCTCAAACGTAGAACGCATTTTCCAGGGGTAGAATTTGCGCTTAATCTTACTCTAGGAGTAGTATTTTTTTCAAGATTGGGGCCGAAATGGGGTTTTGAGGAATGCCGTTCCGGTGAGTCGGCATTCACGACTGATTTGACATTGTAGCCACCCGTTCCTCGACTGCATCCCTAGACCTGCAGCATCGCCTTAAGTTCGGTTTCCTGAGTTTTTAGTCGGGTTGCAGTCGAGGAGTGCGGGCTAGGGGCTTATTTGCGATCGGCTGCGATGCACTTTTCCACTAAGGGCATGACTTGATCGACATCTTGCCAACCCAGAATTTCCGTGACTTTTTTCTCCAAATTTTTGTAGGTTCTAAAAAATTCGGCTATTTCGTCCAAGCGGTGGGGTGCTACGTCTTTGAGGGACTTATAGTGAGCATAGCGGGGGTCTTTGTCGGGAACGCACAAAAGTTTTTCGTCCCTGTCGCCTCCGTCGATCATTTCCAGCATTCCGATCGGACGGGCTGCGATAATGCACCCTGGAAATGTGGGCTCATCCATCATCACCATGCCGTCGAGGGGGTCGCCATCATCGGCTAAGGTATTGGGTATGAAGCCGTAGTCGCACGGATATTGGACTGAGGAAGACAGCACCCGATCGAGAGCAAAGGCTTGTAAGTCTTTATCAAATTCGTACTTGTTTTTGCTACCGGCGGTAATTTCGATGAGGACGTTGAGCAGTCCTGGTTTCGGCTGTGCCGGAATTAGCGATAAGTCCACAACAATATCTCCAAGTTAACAGATGATTGGGATGAGTGCTACTTGCCAAATCCCTTTGATAGCATTTTACGGGCGATCGGGCTCGATGCTCCATGAGATTGACCGAAAGCCCAGGAGTGCGATCGGGGTTGCACAATTTGAGGATGATGCTTGTGGGGTGTCCCGCCTGCTGGGAAAATACCGGAAGGCGGGATGCCCATCGCACAGTTTGAGGGGGCTATGGTTTGAGAGGGCGATCGGGATATCTTTTGAGCCCTCGCATCTAATCAATACACAGTATGGCTAGGTTATTTTGAATTTGAATCCCAACCACTGGCTGAGTTCTGTTGCTAACCATTCGATTTCTGATTCACTTAGTCCCTGCTTCACTCCTAGTCGATATTTTTGGTTGCCTGCTTGAATAATCACCTGAGAAACGTTGTAGTCAATTTCTTCAATTTCCAAATAGGAAATCTCCTGTCTGGGGGCTGAGTGGGAATGATTCCATCTCAACCCCAGCAGATGGTTGGTACAAGAGATTTGCTGCCGATCGATTCTGAGACGCACTTTCCGAAATAGCGCAAATAGAAATATTACTACTAGCGGAGATGATAAAGTTACTAATATAAATAATATAATTACCCCAAAATAATGTATAGGTAAATGATCGAATTGCCAGGGGTAAATGGAAAAAAGCAAGCGAAAGTAAAGGGCATTCACGGGAAGCGCAGCCGAAATCAGCGCCATTAAATTAAAACTGAGTCCTTGGGGCGGAATTACAATTTCTATAAACTCAGAAGTTTTTGTCAGTTTAATATCGCTGCCTTGTGGCTGCAATGGTATAGGAGTTTTGTCGATCGGGCGGGGATTTTTGAGCGCTCTCCATGCTTCCCCAGCCGAAGATAAACGTTTGGACAAACTCGGTTCTGTCATCCGCTCCAGCCAATCAATTAAATGAGGATTGAGCTGCTTTACCCGATCTGCAAATTGAATTGTCAAATCCTGCTGCGACAGTTCACTGGGATGCAAACCTGTTACCAAATAAATTAAAGTTGCCCCTAAACCGTAGAGGTCGGAAGCCGGCACCGAGCGCCCGCCAAATTGTTCTGGTGCCATATATCCGTAAGTTCCGACTACTGTAATTGTGCCACCACATTTTGCCACTTGGTTCTGCACCGAACCAAAATCAACTAAATAAACTTGTCCCACCGAGTGACCGGAGCTGCTGTGCAGTAAAATATTGCTGGGTTTAAGATCGCGGTGAATAACAGGCGGATTTTGCTTTTGCAAATAATGTAAAATTTCTAACAGCGATTTAGCTAATTGTTTCACATCGCTTTCGCTAAAAGTACGCCCCGAACGCAAATGCTCTTCCAAAGTTTTACCTTCTACATAAGTCTGTACCAGGGCAAATCCTTTGCTGTCTGGTTCGTCAATTTCGAGGTAGTCGAGGTAGCGAGGAATTGCTGCGTGAGCGAGTGCTTTTAAAGTTTCCGCTTCCCGTTCAAACAGCTTGAGGTCTTGCCATTCAAAATCGCTGCCGAGGAATAGCTGTTTGATGACAACTAATTTTTGAGTTTGCAAATCATGAGCCAGCAGCGTTTGGCGACCAGTTTGTTTGCCAAGTTGCCGCTGCACTTCGTAGCGTTCTGCTAGTATTTTCCCGGTCATCTTTTTTACCTTAATTTTAACTTGAGGCGAGGGTCGCCCACAAACCGGGTTTTTTAGCGAATCTGCGGGTTGCAAAGCGTATTTTCGTAAAAAAACCCGGTTTTTTTCATCGGAGTGCGTCCAGAACTATCTCAATTTTAGAGTCCGGTTTCTTTTTGATACCACCGGGCAATAGACTTGCTAGTTGCCCCCATTGATAGTCCTGCCATTAGCGACGGCACAAGCACGAAGACAATATACTCACTGGAGGACATAATAGGAACCCTGGCATCGTCGTTAACCTCAAGACTGTTGATCATATCCGCTATCGGCAGAAAGAAGATGATGCTTGTCAAGGTGCAGATTATGATACTAATTGCAGTTAAAACCAGTCGGTGAAGTTTGGGATTAGTTAGGGGAGCAAACCACCAGCGCGTCACAAATACTACGACTATTGCGTTCTCCAACCCCAGCAGCAACCCTATAAAAAAGCCCAGCATTCCTCCGATAATTGTTCCCAATATCGGCAAAAAAAAGGTGCTGTAAATTGCTGCACAAGCTCCTACATATAGAGCTCCTGTAAACGTACTGTACCCGATCGCATTCCAGAACAAGCTAAAGGTATTCACGGTTTTTCCCTGTTTCAATGGTAGGGAATATTTATTTATTGTCTGTGGTTTTTCGAGAACTTCTTTTGCTATTTGGACTGAGGCGGGACGGCGCTCTAAACTGGGATGCGTCATCCACTTCAGCCAATTGGTAAAACCGGAACTCAGTTGGGTGATTTGCTCGAATTCGATCTGCAAATCTTTCTGCGGCAAATCGGCTGGATGCTGCTTGGTAATTAAGGCGATTAATGTTGCTCCCAAGCCGTACAAGTCGGAAGCGGGAACAGCCCTCCCGCCAAATTGTTCTGGTGGCATATAGCCATAAGTTCCGACAACGGTGACTGTTTTCCCTTGTTGGGTTGCTAGAGTTTGAACTGCACCGAAATCGACTAGGTAGACTTCGCCGACGCTGTTTCCCGATCGATTCTTGAGTAAAATATTGCTGGGTTTAATGTCGCGGTGAATGACGGGGGGCTGTCGCTGGTGCAGGTAGGCGAGGATGTCTAATAATGCTGTGGCTAATTGTTTGACTTCGCTTTCGCTGAAGGTGCGGCCGTCTGAAAGATATTCTTGTAGGGATTTGGCTTCGATGTAAGTCTGAACTAGGGCGAATCCTTTGCGGTTGGGAGTGTCGATTTCAAAGGAGTCTAAATATCGGGGAATTGCGGGATGGGATAGGGATTTTAAGGTTTCGACTTCTCGCTCGAACAATTTTAAGTCTTCCCAGTTAAAGTCGCTGCTGAATGACAGGAGTTTGACTACTACTTGCTTTTGGGTTTTTAAGTCGCGGGCGAGTAAGGTTTGCCTTCCTGCTTGCTTGCCGAGCCGCCGATCGCACTGATAGCGATCGGCTAATATTTCTTTTGACAAATCGCCGATGCTTTGTCCGCTCATGTTGTCCTGCCCTAGAACCGATTAAACCTAGTTTAGTTGACAAAAGTGCAAGAATCGGAAATCTTCGGGCTAGGGCAAAAAAAATTTTATGTCAAAGAGCAACTGCCTTTAAGAGCCAGCGATCGCGCACTGCGGAAGACGCCCCTGAGTTAACCTTGAATTTAATTTTGGATTTGCTTGTAAATTGACTGCACTACGTCGAGCAGGCTCAAGACTTGCTGCCATTCGGGGGCATCGGGGTTGTAGCTTTTGGCGCGCTGAGCTTTCAAACTGTGGTGCAATAGGGAAAGCAGCGCCTCTGGAGGCTGTAAAGAATTGTCATCTTCATCTGCTGGGGTTTGGGCTGCATTTTCTTCGATGTCTTCTTTAATTTTTTGTGCTCGATCGGCGAGGGCTAAAGATCGGCCTGCCAGGTTTTCCGGCATTTTGGGCTGTTCGGACAAAGACGCGCTGGTTAGTTCTACCAATAGTTGACAGACTCGATCGACCCATTCGTGATCGTTTACAGAAAAGGAACCAGATTTGAACACTTGCCCGTCAGGTCTTTGCTGAATGCTTTGTACCTTCTGGATCAAAGGGATAGCCTTAACAGTGATATTTTCCGGGATTCTGGGGATATCTGACAGGGAGCTCCGAGCAATCTCCAGCAATAGTTGGTAAACCTGATCTACCCACTCAACATCTCCCGATTGCGAATTCCAATTATCCATAACTGACGCTAGTGGTTTTCTATATCTAAGACTAGAACATTGACTATCTGCGAAGGAAGCTCTTTTTAGGAGCCACTAACGCTATTAAGATTTACGCGGGCGGGGTGAGAAACCCGGTTTTTGAGCGGATTTTTCGTCGCCTTTCTCCAAGATTTTTCTCAGAAACCGGGTAACGCTGCCGCCCGTCATAACTATTTTTAAGCGCTTCAAATAATAGAAGTGCTAAGTTTGTTGCGGTAGGTAGTGCGAACGAAACACGTAGGGCGAAACCCCGGCATCTCGCTGGCAAATTCAAATCCGGTTATTTGACATACTCACGCCCGTTCTCTTCAGCGGTGATTCTTGACAGTTCATCGGGTCTTGCTACCGAAGTAGTCTTACAGTCCCTCCCTGTCCGTTTAAAGTCTCCCAATGCCCTATGGCGACTTTTACTCTTGCCTTCCGGGTTAGAGTCAACCATTGCCCTTCTAGCTGTCTTTAAGTTTGCTCTCATCGTAGCTGTTTCAACGTGTCTTGAGCCTAAAGATCCTTTGAGTCTTCAGCATTTTAATACAAAGCCGTCCTAAAAGGACAGGGTTTTAAACCCATCTTCCTGATAACCATAATACCTGTTGGAGCTTATTTACAATTACCTCAATAGGATATTAAGGTTAATTGGTGGTGGGATGGGAGGCGCACCCCCGATCGCGATCGCCCCCGCCCCGAACCCTGACGCCACCGCCAGCATTTGCTGTGGGCTACTGCTATTTTTCTGTGAGATTCCACACACCATCCCAGTTGAGTACATCTGAAAAACTATGCTGAAATAACATACAGCGATCGACGTGCAATTTAGCTGCCTTGTTTTTCGGGTCAACTTCCAGAACGGCGTTAAATTCGCGTTTGGCGTCTGTAAAAGCTTGCTTGGCTTTTGGTTCTAAGGCTTTCTTAAACTCGCTCAGCAGTTTTTTCACCCGATCGAGTCCCAGGTTTTCAAATTCCTCATCTAACATTTCTGCAACTGTCTCGCAGGCCCGACTTTTAATTTTCGCCTGCAATAGCTGCCTGATCTCTCCTGGTTTCAGCCGCTTGATTTGGGGATTTGATGGTTCTAAGATGTCTGCTTCCAACAGCTTTTTGACTTCGCCTTCTTGCAAGTATTTAATATCGTCTGCTGATAGGGGCTTGATTTTTGCTTGCAGCAGCATTTTGGCTTCCTCTTCCGAGAGGTTTTTGATGCCTTCAAATTTCAGCAGTTGGATTTCTGTCTGCAACAGTACGATGAGTTTGTCTGCTTCGGACAGGTTTTTGGGGTCGTACTCTGACAGCTTTTTCAGTTGATATAACAGGTTCTTGAGCTCGTGTTCCAACTGTTGCTCTAAATTGTAGGACAGTTTCTTAATCTCGGTCTCCGGCATTTCGGCGACATCCTTTAAGATGTTTTTCACCTCACTCTCAGAGAGTCTTTGGTGGACTGGAGTTTTGTAATGTTCGCGCCCCTTGGTGTAATGTTCTATAATTTGTTGCTGTGTTTCCGTTAGTGACTTGCCCACTGGCGAGTATCCCTCGCGGATGCCAATGAGTTCGTAAACGATTACGGGTTCGCTTTTGCCTTTGACAGTAATAAAGTCTAGTTCCCGCACGTACAGCCGATCGGCATAATCTCTGTAAGTATTGTCGCTGATGATCAAGTCGGTGCCGTACTGCTTGCTAGCGCCTTCTAAGCGAGAGGCGAGGTTTACGCCGTCTCCTATAGAAGTCAATTCCATGCGTTTGCTACTACCGATGTTGCCGCTGACAACTTCGTCGGAATGCACGCCCATACCAATGCCGATCGGCAGTTCGCCATTTGCCACGCGATCTTCATTAAACTCTGCCAGTTTTTCGCGCATTTTCACTGCCGTTTGCATGGCGCACCAAGCATGATCCTCTAGGGGCGCTGGAGAGCCAAAAACGGCCATCAGAGCATCGCCGATGTATTTGTCGAGAGTCCCTCCGTACTCAAATACGACATCTACCATCACTTCAAAATATTTATTCAGCATCACTACCACTTCTTCGGCTTGCAATTTTTCCGTAAGTGTGGTATAGCTGCGAATGTCTGAGAACAGCACCGAAACGTTTTTGCGCTTACCGCCCAATCCTGTATCGCCTGAAGCTAACAAAGCTTCGGCTACTTCTGGGGTCATGTAACGGTACATCAAGTTTTTGATTTGCTTGGCGCTGCTAATATCTTCCATGACGACTAACGCGCCGTTGACCTTGTTGGGGTCGGTAGCGTCAGTCATTGAATTAATCGAGAGATTGATACTCTGCCCTTCTCCTTCCAAGGAGAGTAAAACTTGATCGGGGTAATACTGCTGGCGATCGTTATCGTCTTCGGGAGACAAAGACGCATCAAACCATTTGGCAAAATCGCCTTTTTCTAACTTAATTAACTCGCGCAAAGATTGACCTTCGGCTAATTCTGCATCGCTGACACCCAGTAATTTTTTGGCACTGGGATTGGTCGCTACTATATTGCCTTTTTTATCTGTAGAAATCACGCCGTTAGTCAAGGCGTGCAGCATATCTTTTTGTCTTTGTTCTTGTTGTTTGACTTCGGCAAACAGTTTGGCGTTTTGCAGCGCCACTCCTGCTTGGATGTTAAACGCCTTCATAAATTCCATGTCGTTGCGATTGAAACTCGCTTTCCACTGATCGGGGGCGTGCGGCCAATCTTCCGGGTTGTAGGGCGGGAATTCTCCTTGTCGTTTTTTATTAACTAATTGGGTGACACCAATCAATTTTTTGTCGGAGTTAAATACTGGCATACAAAGCATACTGCAAGTGCGGTAGCCCGACTTTTGATCTACTTCTTTGGAAGTGGCGGCGCGCGGGTCGTCGTACACATCAAAGGGAATCAGCAGTGGTTCGCTAGATTGGGCGACGATGCCTGCAAAACCGGCGGTTCTGGGTATGCGAATTTCTTTAAGGTTGCCGCCCATCGGGATTTTCGTCCACAGTTCGTCTTTCTCTTCGTCGATCAGCCACAGGGTGCTACGATCGGCGTTCATGAGTTCTTGGGCCTGATCCATCACCCTTTTTAGGGTATCTTCTAAGTCTAAACTGCTCTGAGAAAGAGCGTTGACGGCATTCATCAGCGCCGTTGCTGCTCGTTGTCTTTGAGTTGCTGCGTAGAAAGATTTGGAAGATTCTAGAATTAGGCGAATCGAGGGAGCAAATTCTTTAAAAACTTGTTCGTCTTCTTTAGTAAATCCGTGCCTGTCGATTTGTTCGTCTAAAGTCGGGTATTTTTCGTGATTTGGTCTGAGTTTATTAATCAGTTGAACAACTGCTACTAACTCTTTTGTATCTTCATTAATTAGGGGCATTGCCAGCATTGTATAAGTGCGGTAGCCCGTTTTTTCATCAGTTTTTTTGGCGTTAGCCGATCGTTCGTCGTTGTAAAAATCGTAAGGGATATTAACCACTTTTTGGAACGTGGCTACTTCTCCTGCAATACCCACGTGGGCCGGAACTCGGATTTCTAGGTTTTTGCCATTTTCGTCTTTAGCGACGATCGCCCAGAGTTCATTTTTTTCGTCGTCTAATAAAAATATCGTGCTGCGATCGGCATTCAGCAATTCCCCTGTTTTGAGGGTAATCGACTGCAACATCTCGTTGAGGATGGCATCAAATCCCTCGCTCTCCAGGATATTGTCGAGCATTCCCAGGGTTTGATTGACAACCTTAAGTTTGTCTTCTACTTCCTTAACTACTACTGTGAAACTTTGCTTATTTAGAAGGTCGAGAATGCCGGAGAGGTTTCCTTGGCGCGGGACAATTGCACTGCTCCTAATTTCCGGGGCAGGATAGCGTTCCTGATGATTTTCACCGCCGACAACAGCGACATCAATCACGTTGTCGAGAGAAGAGTAATTGGTGGAAGATGCAGATTTCATAGACCTTTACAGAAGCTTAAGTGTAAGGGTTAGTCTCTAAGCGAAGAGAGTGGGGAAGTTGATTAGTGAGTCACCTGTCGCACAAGACTCAAGTATGTGTGAAAGTATTTCCCAGTTTACAGAACTCCGGCCACAAGGCAAGGGAAATTCAGTTGGCCTTGCTGCTGAACGGAGGGTGGGAGAGTAACGAGGCTGTGGGAGTGCTGCAATCTTTTTAGAGAATGCGAATCGTCTTTAACTAATAAGAGCGCGAGAACATAAGTCCCACTCGCTCCACGGTACTCCCTTCAGCGTCGGGTAACAGGTCGTCTCGCCGCTTGTTGAGTGGGGTTCGATGCCCCCGAAACAACCATTTACCGCGCTCTGTTCGTGGTAGAATATCGCGATGTTGACCATGAATTACACTTACCGAATCTATCCAGATGCCATTCAAGAGACTGAGCTGCTTGAATGGGCTGAGACGTGCCGAGGCGTATATAACTATGCTCTGCGCGAACTCAAAGACTGGCTTGCTTCACGTAAGTGCATAATCGAGCGGTGTTCTTTGGAACGGGAATACATTATCAGTGCATCTGAGCCGTTCCCGTCCTATCACCGACAGCAAAACAACCTGCCCAAAGCAAAAAAGTTGATTCCCCGCTTGGGTGAGGTTCATTCTCAGGTGTTGCAAACTACGATTCGCAGACTGCATGACACTTGGGAAGCTTTTCAAAAGCGTGGACTTGGATTTCCCCGCTTCAAGAAGTTTGGTCAATTCAAATCGTTTGTGTTCCCTCAATTCAAAGTCAACCCAATTGAAAGCAATTTCATCAAGCTGCCTAAGATTGGGGCGATTCGGATCAACCTGCACCGTCCAATTCCAGATGGATTTGTGGTGAAGCAGGTTCGGGTATTGTCCAAGGTTCGAGGAACACAATGGTATGTCGTGGTCACGATTGAATCGAGCGTATCTATCCCAGATGCCCCCGTTTATGGTCGAGCCATTGGAATTGACTTGGGATTGGAGCGATTCTTGACCGCTTCGGATGGCAGCTTCCAGGAACGTCCAAAGTTCTTTCGGTCTATGCAAGGCAAGCTGAAATTGCTGCAACGCAAAGCCTCTAAGAAAAAGAAGCGTTCTAAAAACTGGGAGAAGGCGCAAATCGAAGTTGCCAGAATGCACAATCGAATTGCAAACCGTCGAAAGGATTTTCACCTCAAAACGGCTCATAAACTCTGCGATCGAGCTCAAACTATTTTTGCCGAAGACCTCAATGTCAAAGGGTTGACTAGAGGGATGTTGCGTAAAGATTGTGTTGATGCTGCATTTGGAC
This sequence comes from Microcoleus sp. D2_18a_B4, assembly GCF_036702475.1. Classification (NCBI taxonomy): domain Bacteria; kingdom Bacillati; phylum Cyanobacteriota; class Cyanophyceae; order Oscillatoriales; family Microcoleaceae; genus Microcoleus; species Microcoleus sp. D2_18a_B4. The sequence continues at coordinate 2,704 of NZ_JAUBTL010000032.1, read as the reverse complement.
AGTTTCTCTCTTTGGCTGAATGGGTGTGCTGGAAGCGTGGGGTGTACTTTGCTAAGGTCAACCCAAATGGAACCAGCCAAACCTGTCCAGCTTGTTTTGCCACTGTCAAGAAAGACTTGAGTGTAAGAGAGCATCATTGTCCTGAGTGTGGGTATCAAACACATAGAGATCATGCAGCAGCAGAAATGGTCTTGAGTCGTGGACTAGAGAATAGAAGTACCCAGGGACTCTGGGGAAAGGAAACGGTCTGCCAAGTCGGGCTATCGGGGGTCTATGACCTAGATAAGTGGCATGGGGCAGAAATACCCAAGAGCGATCTTGGGAAGCCCGCGCTGTATGCGTAGCATCAGCGTCGGGAGTATGTCACGTAAGTTCTGCCGATCTTTGAGCCGATCGCCCGCAGAAGAATGCGTACTGGCGGGAGGGCTGCTGAAAGAGGGGTGGCCTTGTGGGACTAGCCGCAATTGTGACACTACCTGTTGCTAGTGATGTGTGCCCTTCTCTACACAATTGTGGTTTTTAACTAGAATTTATCTCTATTTTGCTGCTGTACGCTTTCAGCCCACTAAATTCACGGGGTTTTCAGCTTTTTTTTGTAAAATTTGCGGTTGACATTTTTAGTGTAACCTCCGACTCGGAAAAAACTCCGCCTTTTGGCCCCCCGATCGGCTCAAGTGTGTCGTCAGGGTTTTGCCAACTCAGTTTGGCGCAATCCAGCGGCTTCGACAAGCAGGGATTCGGCGAAGGCGATGGCTTCTGTTGCTGAGCGGCCGCTGGCGAGTTGGGCGAGTTCTTCCCGCCGCTGGTCACTGTTGAGAGCGGCAACTCTGACTACTGTGCGTTCGACTGGTTCGGAGTCGGCGGCAGGTTCGCCGATACTTGGTTCTGCTTCGATCGTCTGTTTGTTGACGCGAAAATGAAAATCAGCCATCGCGGCGATCAGCGGCTGGTGGGTGACGCAGAGAACTTGGTGTTTGTCGGAAAGTTGGTAAAGTTTTTTGGCGATCGCCCCAGCGACTCTCCCGGAGACTCCGGCGTCGATTTCGTCAAAAATCAGGGTGCCGGCGCTTTCTATTTGGGAAAAACAGGCTTTGATGGCGAGTAGAAAGCGGCTCATTTCTCCCCCGGAGGCGATCGCCCCCAGGGGTTGCAAAGGTTCCCCCGGGTTGGGGCTGAAACAAAAGGCGATTTGGTCGGCACCGGTGGCGGTTGGGGTACAAGGCGATATCTCGACTTGAAATTGCACTTTTTCCATTGCTAAGGGCTTAAGTTCTCCTACGAGGTGCGTTTCTAGTTTGAGGGCGGCTTCGCGTCGCAGGGTGGTGAGGTGGTTGCAAGCGTCTTTTAATTGCTCTAAAGCGTTCTGATATGCGAGTTCTAAGGCTTCCATTGACTCGCCTCCTTCTAAAAGTTCATTTAGTTCGTTTTGAATGCTTTGGTAGTAGTCGATCGCTTCTTTGAGCGGCCCGTATTTGCGACAAATTTGTTTGAGTTCGCGAATCCGATCTTCTACTTCTTCGAGTCTTTCGGGATCTGCTTCTAATTGTTCGCCGTAGCTGCTAATTTGCCGGCTGGCTTCTGTGGCTTGGGCTAAAGCATCGCTGACCATTTCTAGGATTGGTTGCAACTGCACATCGTAAACCGCCATGTCGCTTAAAATTACTTCGGCTTTGCTCAACAAGTCGGCGGCTGATGCGCTGTCGCCATCGTTTTGGTACAGGGCTTGGTGGACTTGGTAACTCTGCTGCTGCAATTCGACGACGTGGCCTAGGCGGATTGATTCGTGTTCTAGCTGTTCGAGTTCGTCGGCGTTTTCGAGGTGGGCTTCACCGAGTTCTCGGACTTGGTATTCTAACAAATCAAGTCTTTGCAGTCGCTGCTGTTCCGACTGACGCCTGCGTTTGAGGGCGGTTTTGGCGCTGTTGGCTGCCAGCCACGCGGAGGCGATGATCGATCGCGCTTCAGTGAGCTTTTTGCCGCCGTATAAATCGAGCCATTCTCGCTGGAGGGTTTCTTGTCCGAGGTGGACGGTTTGGCCTTGGGCGGTAATTTCGACCAGCCGATCGCGCAGTTGATCCATTAACTGGCGGTTGACGAGAATTCCGTTCAAGCGCGATCTGGTGCGTAGAGCACCGCTAGAGGCGTTAATTTCCCGGCTGCAAACGGCTAAATTTCCGTCTATGGGTTCGATTTCTTGCTCGCCCAGCCACAAAGCTGCGGCTTTGTCCAATTCAAAGGTAGCTTCCAATATTGCCCGCGCTGCTCCGGTGCGAATCGATCGGCGATCGACTTTCCCGCCCAAAACTGCATCGATCGCATCTAGGATAATCGATTTACCAGCGCCTGTTTCCCCTGTAAATACGTTCAAACTCGGGCCAAATTCTAGATCCAGGCAGTCAATTAAGGCAAAGTTTTCTATTCTGAGGGATATTAACATGAGGAATGGGGAATTGGGAATTGGGAATTGGGAATTGGGAATTGGGAATTGGGCATTGTGCCTAAAAGCATCGGACAATTTTAGATTGTAGATTGTATATTTTAGATTGAGTGGTAATCTTAATCTAAAATCCCCTATGGGAAATCCCCCATCGGATGGGGTCTAAAAGCCTCGACCAAACAGGGAATTCGCTATTGGCTCCTCCACTATGGGGCGCGTCGAATTTTCCGAGTCCCATTTTTATTTTTAACTAGAATACTTTTGATT
>NZ_JAUBTL010000031.1:24409-83262 GCF_036702475.1 Microcoleus sp. D2_18a_B4 | reverse complement strand
GGTGTGAAACCCTTAGAGGAGTGGGCTCCTCGGACTAAACGACCAGTTCAGGTCGCGCGTGCAAAATTTCCTTCGCGGTACTATTATCTATAGTTCCTACTATAGAAAGATTCTCGCTACGGCGTTTTATTGTGGGGAAAATGTCCAACCCCAATTTCTTTAAGTTAATCGCGGCATTAACATCACGATCGACCATTAAAGAATGTTGCTCATCCCAATAGCTTCGCATACCGCAATCGGTGAAAACAATTTCATTCCGATAGCACAGAAGCATTGAGGTGTAAGCAGGTTTTTGCTCCACGACGGCTGACCCAGCTTTTTCGGCTATGTATTTCAGCGTCTTAAAAAATTGACCAAACGCAGCATCCAACCAAGACTTGTTTAGTCCTGATTTAGCTGATTGACCGTTTGGGAGGTAAGTACCCTCATCGTCTTGCTTAACTTTATTCCGCTTCGTTAAGCCTTTTAGATTCAGCTCCTCGTGAAAAAAGAATTTAGCTCCAGACCTCACAAGTCTGTGAGCTGTTTTGTAGTGGAAATCTTGGCGAGAACGCGCTATTTTTTGGTGCTGTCTCGCTTCTTTTTTGGCTAATTTGCGTCGGCTTTTAGAGCCGCGTTTCCGTTTGTTCCGCTTCCTTGAAATACGGTCTAACTTAGCTTGGTTTTTGCGAAGCGGTTTCAACGAAGGTAACTTTTCCCCTGACGATGTTGCTAAATAGACATCTTCATGCAGTACCGCATCCAACCCAATTGAATTGCCCCAGTTTGGGGTAACTTTGTCGGACGTGAATTGGGGTACTGAAGAATCTTCAAGCATTATCTGGACAAACCAACCGTCAGCCTTTCTAGTTACACTAATTTGCTTGACAGTGAATCCATCGGGGACCCTGCGGTGCATCCGAACTTTTATGACACCCAACTTCGGCAATCGGATATAAAACCAATTCTTGCGAACCAACTTAATCCAGTCGCTGTTAGCCGTAGAAAAAGTCATCGTCCGGTAATCCGCTTCAGCCTTGAATCGAGGTTTACCCGATCGCCCGCCTTTACTATCCCCTACAATAAACCGTTCAAACGCTTTATCCACTCGCTTAGAGACATCTTGCAGGATAGTTGAGTCTACCTGTTTAAAGTCCAATAGTTCACCACTGTGGAAGACTTTTGTTAAGTCTTTTTTAATGACGGGCAATTGTTGTTTTTGAGAGTAGTAGTTTGGCCTTTCACGAGGCGCAGAGATGCTAGCAACCAATGGACAAGCGTTTATAGCAGTGCGGTTCATTGCCCACCAATCAAATCGATCGCCTAGCTGTCTGTTGTACCAATAGCGACCAATTCTCAACCAATGATTGAGGGTTAGCTTTTGACTGGTTTCGGGATAGAACTTATACTGATATGTCACTTTCATTGCGCTACGACCTTTACGCATTTGCTGGTAATAAAAATACCAGGAAATACTATACAAAGTCAAGTAGTGATTTAATAATTTATGTCAAATAACGATGTTTGTAAATAAAGATTTGTTCATCTCGTCATCCACACCTTCATTGCTCGCCCGCTATGCTGGCTAGGACATGAAAATGTGGAATCCTCGATTCACGCGCCTCTCATCCCACACTAATCGAAGCGACAAGCGTGTGGGGATTCCCGTCTGACTAGCTAAATCCCGCATAATCGAGAACGATATTATTAATCGGTACGCCCTGGGCTTCGGCGTAGTCCTGCATTGCTTGGACTTCGTTGTAATCGACCGTGCTATTGTCTCCTGTCATCAAAAGTTTGTCCACTCGGCCCGCTTTGTACAAATCGACGGCTGCTTGCACTCGATCGGCTAACATGGGGCTTGGAGTGCCGTCTTCCCAAAGTCCGGCACCAAAAACTATAGCAATGGGTTCTGCCGGCACATTAGCTATATCGCTGTGGCGGTAGTTGCGGGTAACAAATCGGACGTAGTAGTTGAGGGCTAGAGGTGCGATCGCTGAGGTTAATATTAACAGCCCGATGACAAGGCGCCATTGAAATCTAAAGGATTTAGGCAACATAAATTCAAGTTAACTTCCTATATAATTACACAAACAGACCGCTTCGCGGGTCTAATAATTGTCTTGTTGCCGAATTTACATTATATTGACAAAAATATGATTCAACACCAGCCAAACTTTGAATTGCTGGAATCACTTTTATGGCAACCCAAAAACGGCTATTTTTTGCTAGACAGACATCTTCAAAGATTAGAGCGATCGGCAGATTATTTTAATTTTCCCCTATCGCTAACAGAAACAAGCAAAGCTTTACAAGCATTAAGTATGAATTGCGGGTCAGTCAAACAAAAAATACGGTTAACAATATCTTGTGAGGGAAACATAACATTACAAGCTCAGACACTAGATAGCGGTATCTTAAAAATCGGTGCATCTGTGGGAATTGCCCGCCAACCGATCGATTCTCAAAACCCATTTCTTTACCACAAGACAACTTACCGATTGCCTTATACAATGGCTTTGGAGTCGCAGCCCGAATATCAGGATGTCTTTCTGTGGAATCAAGATGGAGTGATCACCGAATCCACGATCGCCAATATCGCGATCGATACACCCGCAGGTCTAATCACACCTCCCCTCAAGTGCGGTTTATTACCGGGGACGTTTCGTTGTCAACTTTTAGAGGAGGGAAAAATCAGAGAAGAATTAATTACCTTAGATGATTTGCGCCGTACCGAAACTCTATTTCTCATTAACTCCGTTAGGGGTTGGATACGCCTCAAAAAAGAAGCAAGCCGAGATGTTTGGAAAGTTGTCAGTAATTACTGAGATAACGCTTTTAATCGATTTTAAGAGGGTGCGAACTGTGCACCTTACTACAGAATTGACATTTTGCGTAAGTCCTGAAAGTGTTAAACATAGTGCAATCTATAATGAAAAAAATACAACCTTGGCATTGGCGAAAGCTTCCCCTAAATCAGCGCAGCGGATCGGAGATTTTTCAAACTTTATTTCTAGGTCAAACCGCCGACAGTGCAAGCTCAATATCGGATTGTTTCCCCCGCGATATGGCCGTTCTGCTAGAAAGTCCAGTTACATCTTCTACTAACTTGGCACGATATTCTATTTGTGCAGGTTCTCCCCGGATAATTGATGGTCAATCTCAGCTATGGACACCGCCAGTCGGGGAAATTTTACCTTTTTTGCGCGCTCTTTTGGACTCTCAAGAGCAAAATTTAGCAGTGAATGTACCGCCGGAAATTCCTTTTAGTGGGGGTTGGTTGGGATGGCTAGGTTATGATTTAGCATGGGAAATCGAACACCTGCCCCAACTCAATACCGATCCGCTTCCTTTCCCGGTTAGCTGTTGGTACGAACCAGAATCTTTTGCGGTTTTAGACCATCAAACGCAAATTCTCTGGTTGGCTGCGAGTCAACCTTCTCACCTCGATGTTATGCAGCATCAATTAGAGCAAACCAAGCCAGAAATAATCGAGAATAATTTACCGGAAAATTCTCAACAAAATTCGGCTACTCCTATTTTCCAATTATCTCAAAGTGAGTATAAAGAAATAGTGCAAAAAGCTCAGAAGTATATTCATGCGGGCGATATTTTTCAGGCTAATTTATCTTTGCGGTTTGAATCCCGTACAGATTGCAGTAGTTGGTCAATTTACCGCGCTTTGCAACAGATCAATCCTTCGCCTTTTGCAAGTTATTGGCAAACTCCGTGGGGGGCGATAGTTAGTTGTTCGCCGGAAAGACTGGTTCAATTATTAGGAAAAAAAGTGGATACTAGACCGATCGCGGGAACGAGACCGCGAGGTTTAACCTGCATTCAAGATGAGCAGTTAGCACAGGAATTAATAGAGAATATCAAAGAAAGAGCCGAACATATTATGTTAGTTGACTTAGAGCGCAACGATATCGGGAGGGTGTGTGAATGGGGTTCGGTAAAAGTTAACGAATTTCTGACGATTGAACGCTACAGTCACGTGATGCACCTCGTCAGTAATGTTATCGGTACATTAAGACGAGATTGCGACGCGATCGACTTAATTCGAGGGGTATTTCCGGGCGGTACGATTACAGGTTGTCCGAAAGTGCGCTGTCTGGAAATCATCGAAGAATTGGAACCCGTGAAGCGCAATTTATTTTACGGTTCCTGCGGTTATTTGGACTGGCGCGGCAACCTGGATTTAAATATTTTGATTCGCACCCTTTTATATGCACCAAAAAGTGACGGTACGACGGGGGGAGTTGTTTGGGGACAAGTGGGTGCGGGGATTGTTGCTGATAGCGATCCAGAAAGGGAATGGCAGGAGTCGCTGCATAAAGCTCAAGCTCAAGTTAATGCTTTGAAGTTAGCAGAAATATTTGATTAGATGCGTCTTAGCTAAATCGAGTTGTTAAGATTATTGAAGATTACGATACCCGATTTACTTTTGATGTAATACTGATTGAAATCGAGGAAAAACAAAAAAATTTTGTAGTATTAATGTTAGGGAACTGTTGGTATGGTGTTGCCTGATAGTTTTTTTAGCGATCGCACAGTGAGTCAGATTCTGGGTGAACTCATGGATATTAGACGAGACTGCCAAAGCTGGTTAGCTGTTGGAGAAGCTCACTATCACGATCGCAAAGGAAAAGCAGAAGCAATTAACAAAGCCCCTGAATGGCTGATTCCTGTGTATCATCCTCAACGAGGTACAATCAACTGCTATAAAGACTGTCTAAACATCAGCAAGTTGTATGAAGCTGGCTGGACATATATAGACGGTAAATTGATAGTGGCAGTTTATTCAACCGTTGACCTTTGTCGAGGCTATCCGGTAGATATTTCCTTACTTGAAAACTACTTGCCTCCCCTGCAAAAATACGGTGTTCCTATGATGATTTTTCCCTTCAAGCGAGAGATAATTCTCCAGCAAAAAATCATCTATGAAACGGAATCTGCCTACGGAACGAAAAGCCAGCTTGTTGATGTCGCTCAAGTTCAAGATATGATACCTAGGGCGTGGTACGATCGAGATTATAAAGTTTTGATCAAATACAGCGATCGGCTAGTGCCTTTATAAGGAAATTTCAAGAGTTAATCAGATACTAAAGGTGGCGGCGATTATTTCCGGGAGTGGATGGCTGCTCAATGCACTGATCGAAGGGTGCAACAAGGGTAATATTGATCGGGCATCCTGCCCAAGACTTGCTTTTCACTCCTATGTCTATTGATTTTCCGAACCTACTGCCTCAGAAATCGAATTAAATCCTTTTTCTTCTAACTTTTGCAACAAACCTTGGAGAATCCGACGCACCATCCAAGGCCCTTCGTAAACCCAACCAGTGTAAACTTGAATTAAACTCGCACCGGCGGCTATTTTTTCCCAAGCATCTTCGGCGGTGAAAATGCCACCAACTCCAATTATGGGCAATTCGCCTTTTGTATATTGCCAGATAAATCGGATTACTTCTGTCGATCGCTCCCGCACAGGAAGCCCGCTAATTCCCCCGGCTTCTTCGGCGATTGGTTTGCCTGTTTCTCGCAATATTTGTGTTTTCAATCCGTCGCGGCGGATGGTGGTATTTGTGGCGATAATTCCTGCTAGTTGGTAGGTTTTTGCTAAGTCGAGGATTGATACGATCGCCTCCGACTCCAAATCCGGCGCAATCTTGACTAAAATTGGCTTGATTCCCTGATTTTCTTGTTGCAAAATTTCCAAAATTGTGCTGAGCCCAGCAGCATCTTGGAGCGATCGCAACCCAGGCGTATTCGGAGACGAAACGTTGACTACAAAATAGTCGCCCCAATCTTTCAGCAGCTTAAAACTCTCAAAATAGTCGGCTGCTGCTTGCTCTAACGGTGTTACCTTAGATTTACCGAGATTGATGCCCAAGGGGAACCGAGACTGAGGCATGGGGCGCTGGGCATCGAGTGGGGACGGTTTCTGTGCGGCCTGAAACCGGGCTGCCATTGCCGCGGCTCCTTGATTGTTAAATCCCATGCGGTTGAGGGCTGCACTGTCCTCCGTCAAGCGAAACAAGCGAGGTTGGGGGTTTCCCGGCTGTGGTTGACAAGTGACAGTTCCGAGTTCGGCAAAGCCAAAGCCAAAATTTGCCCAAATGTCAGCAGCTACGCCGTTTTTATCAAATCCGGCGGCCAAGCCGACAGGATTGTTAAAGCTCAGTCCCCACAAAGATTGTTCGAGGCGAGAATCTTGCACTCCCAAAGATTTCTGCAATCGAGAGAGCATTTGGCTGGTGGCGGGGTTTGACTGGGTTCTGGCTGCGAGTTCGAGAAGTTGGAGAGTGCGGTTGTGCAGCCACTCGGCATCGGTTTTCAATACGGAAAACAACAGCGGGCGTACACTTGATTGATAAATATCCAATGATTTGTACTGGGGCAATTTACAAATTAGAAAGGAGAAGGGACATAAAAATATTCACGAGCAGACAGTGAAGGTGAGGTTGTTACTTCAACTTCGATCGACTTTATCCAATGTTTGAGATTGAAGGATAAGTGATATCATTTCCGGTTACACCGGAATGATGTTGACTGTTGACGGTTGACTGTTGACGCCGTGAACAGTGAACTCGAATTTACTATTCCGATGCTAACGGATTTGATATGAGACGATTATATTATAAGTTGACTCTTTGGCATTTTAATTTTTTGAATTTTTAAGCTAGTAATTTTAAATTAGACAAGGTGCGGGGAAGCTTGGAAATGGGGCAGCAGCAAAGACCAAGGGATTTAGACGAACAAATCGCGACCCTAGAGCGCGTTCTCCAGACTCTCCGAGAAGAGGAGAATGTTGAAGTGCTACTTTCGACCACACTCGGTTACTTGCAAGCGGAATTTGACTGGCGGTTGATTTGGATCGGGTTGTACGATCGACAGGCCCACAGATTGTTCGGGAAAGGCGGCATAACTCCTAACGGCGACCAGTCTTTTCTCAAACAGCGGTTTGCTCTCAGTCCGGGGGATTTGCTGGAACAAGTGGTGATTCAGCTCCGGCCGGTGGGAGTCCCGGATTTGCGATCGGAAAACCGAGCCGGAGAATGGCGCAAAGCAGCTCAAACTTTCAATATTCAAGGCACGACTCTGTTTCCGCTGCGCTACAAAGACCGCTGCTACGGCGTGATTTTGCTCGGCACAGACGTGTGGGGAGCGTCGCCAAAATCGGGGGAAAAAACGCAGTTGGCGATCGTATTTGGAGCGCTGGCAACTGCTCTTTACCAAATAGAAAAAGACTGGCAGCGACAACAAGTTAAACACCCAGACGAGTCTCTTTTTGCGCTGATTTCGCAGTTGGGGGAATTGCGATCGCTCGACCAATACTTGCAAGCGGTGGTCGAACAAACTCATGAATTTATCGAGCCGACACGCACCAATGTTTATTGGTTCGAGCGAGAGCGACGCTATTTTTGGCGCCGAGTCAGCAACCGCGAAGTTACTCCGGGTTTGGGCGGGCCGGCCCGACCGGCTTCGGGCATCACCGTCCAAGACTTGGGCGAATTTTATCAGGCTTTGGGCCGGGAAGAAATGGTTTGGATCGGTGAATCTCAAAGTTCTCTGAAAACTGAGCTGACGGGGCGGTTGATGCAGCAAATCCGCGCTCGCTCTCTGTTGGCTGCGCCGATTGTTTCAGAAGGGGAATTGTTGGGATTTTTGGCAGTCGAAGCCAGCGAACCCCGGATTTGGCAAGACAATGAAAAGCATTACCTGCGGGGAGTGGCGCAGTTAGTGGCTCTGACGGCTCCTATGTCGGAGATGGAGGAGAAAATTCAACAAACTGAGATCGATCGAGATTTAACTGCCGGAATAGCTCACGCCATCTACAGCGATGCTGACTGGGAGGCGACTTTGAAAAATACCGCCGCACAGTTGTGCGATCGGCTCAAATGCGAATACTTTTTGCTGCTGCTGTACGGCGAAGAACAAAATCGCTTTGAAATTGTCTGCCAACATTTGCCCCGCAATCGCAGGCCAGTGCCGTCGCCACTCAACGCCCTAGATGTGGCTGACTTGGGGCTGTTGCAAGAAAGTGCACCTCTAGCTATTGAAAATTGGGAGGAAGACGGGCGGTTGGGCGCTTGGCGGGAAGTGTTGGGGGAAGCTGGGGTGCGATCGCTTTTGGCATCGAACACTAGGGCGAAAAAGGAACAGGGAGAAAACCCCAATCTCAAATCGAAAATCGCCAATCGCAAATCGATCGAGGGTTTGCTGGTTGTCGGGCACAGTGCAACTCGCACTTGGAGGCGATCTGAGCAAGAATTAGTTCGGCTAGTGGGCGAACAACTCGGATTGATCCTGCACTCGTGGCAGCAGAGTTCGGCAATCGACAAATATCAGCAATTTGAGCGATCGATCAAATCGGGTTTGGCGGTTTTGCACCATTCTCCTGATGAGCAATCTGAGCAAGAGATATCTGCTGCTTCACCGACGATGTTCCCAGAGTTGCCGCTAGAAAAGCTCGATCGTAACTTTGCTCAACACGTTTCCCAGACAATTTCCTGTCCTTTAGTAGCCGTAATTACTTGGAATCCCGGTGATGAGGAAGGTTCCATCGTGGCGACGGTAGCTGCCAATCCCGTATTTGCCCTCAATCCCGAGGCGGTGATTCCTGTCCAAACAGATGCTTTGATCCAACAAACCCTGGCTGCTAACTGCGTGGTGCAACAGAGCACGAGCCAACTGCAACTGGCGACAAAGCGGTGGCTCCGCAGTCCGGGAATTGGCGAGATTATGACGGTGGCGCTGCGGACGGCCCCAGAACACGCTCCGGTGGGCGTTGTGGTGGCTGCAGACGCTCCGGGCCGCCAATGGTCGGAGTTGTCGGTGAGTTTACTCAGCTCGATGGCGTCTCAGTTGGCTTGGTGGCGCAGGTATTTGGCGGTGCAATCAGCCGCCGAGTCGCAGCGATTGGATCTGGAGTTGCTCAACTGGTACAAACAGCGCCGTTTTGAGGAGTTTTACCGAACTGTGGGAGCGGGGGTGAAGGAGTTGGGGGAGTTGAGTCAGTCGATTTTGCAGTCGGCGAAGGAACAAAAGGATGCTCTGAAAATTTTGCGCTACCAACAGGTTTTGCGACAAATTGGCAATGCTTTGGGGTCAACTCATTTGCTGCTCAAACAGGAACATTGGCGGCTGCAATTCGCACAAGATGCGGTGGCTGTGAGCGCTTGGCTGAGGCGATCGATCGATCGAACGGCCCCCCTGGTCAAACAGTCGCAAGTCTTGCTGGAAGTGCACAGAGAAGCTGCTGTGTCGATGCCGGCCGGCCAGACTTTGAGCGTTCGCGGGGACTGTATCAAGCTGGATTTGATACTGTGCGAATTGCTGGCGACGGCTTGCAGGCGCTCTGCTGTTGGCGCCAAGATTGAGATTCGCTCTCAGTTGTTGGGGGAAGATTTGTTAGAATTGTCTGTGATCGATAGCGGCGCGTGCGATCGACAGTTAATTGCTGCGTTCAACGGCGGTTCCGAACCCGATATATTAGCGGTTTCTAGTTCCCATAGGTCGATCGTGCAAAATCTCTTAATTTGTCAGCGAGCAGTAGACTTAATGGGGGGAAACTTTTCTATAGAAATGTTAGAAAACAATTTAATTGTCGCTAGTTTAGTGCTGCCCCTAGCCAATTCTTAATCTGGTAAAATTTTGTAAAAGTTCCAAGCTGCGATCGAGGATTGTAGGGGGGGGGTTTCACCAACAATAATTGCCTAAAACCCATAATTTCATAAACCCGCCCCCACCCAAGGCTAAACCGCCATCTACCTCGCTGCGATCGAGGATTGTAGGGGCGGTTTCACCAACAATAATTGCCTAAAACCCATAATTTCATAAACCCGCCCCCACCCAAGGCTAAACCGGCATCTACCTCGCTGCGATCGAGGATTGTAGTTATTGTAGGGTGCGTCAGGGGAAAATTTTTTAGTCTTTGGTCGTCACATTCAGCCCTGACGCACCCTACTAACTAAAGGGACTGAGTTTCCCACTTACCAAATTTTTTTATGAATGATTAACATCCAAGGTATTAAAAACCCTCTGCCTAAACCGATGAAGTAACAGTTTCCGCCGCCTCAGAATTCGGAAAAAACCTTTGAGTAATCCAAGCAGTTACAATATGAGAAAGCAATCCCATCGGCCCCGCAAAAAAACACAAAGCCAAAGAATGAACAGTCCAAACTCCTGTCCGCTGTCCTTCCCAATAAATCCACCGCCCGACAAACAAGTCCATCACTAAAAAATGTATCCATCCCGTAGCCGCCGCCGTTTCCTCCCCCAGAAACTTAGCAATATCTGCTAACTTGGGATTCGACAAAGCAGCCGCATTTTCCGCAGTCAGACTGCTACCAAACAAATATATGTACAAAACGGCGAGCACTGCAAACGGAATAAAGGAATTCATCACTTTTCGGGTAATTCCCCAGTTGGGTAATAAAATCATAATTGCCCAGAAAGGCACAACGAACAGATTACCGGCATTAAAAATTAGTTCTGGTGTCATAGTTGGCTCTTGGCTCCTGCGAAGGCAATGCAATTAAGGATGTTAAGATTACTTTACACAATTTTTGCTGAAATTTCTCAAAACCCGAAAAAAATCTCATTCACAAATGGAATAGAATTGCTATACTTATAGCCTTTCTCAGTAACATGAGGTGCTCATCGGGCATCGGGCATCGGGCATCGGGCATCGGGCATCGGCATAGGACTCACCCCATACCTCACCACGTTTGAGAACCGCTATATCTAAAATTTCAAATATCCCATCTAAAATCGATTAAGGCAGCACAGCCCATGACAACTTATAATAACTTTTCCGAGTGGTGCAAGCAGAAAGAAAATCTATCGAGCAGCGCCAAACATACCGTAGACATACTGTTGCAAATATCAGAGACTTCCGAGTGCGATCGAGCTAACGAACTGCTTTCTAATACAACAGAACTTAACCTCAAAAATCTTCAAATTACCGATATCAGTCCCCTCTCATCTTTCACTCAACTTACTAATCTCATCCTCGGCAGTAATCAAATATCTGACATCGCTCCCCTGCAATCTTTAACTAACCTGAAAGCTCTGGTTATAGATGTCAATCAAATATCAGATATCAGTCCGCTTTCATCTCTAATAAATCTGAGTATACTCGTTCTCGATACCAATCAAATCTCAGACATCAGTCCCCTAGCAGGTCTAACTAATCTTACCGCACTTGTCTTGTTTGAAAACAAAATTTCAGACATCACTCCGGTGCAAAATTTAACTAACTTAAATGCACTGATTCTCTACAAAAATCAAATTTCCGATCTCGCTCCTCTGGCAAATTTAACTGAACTCCAGACACTCTACCTTTACAATAATAAAATATCGGATATCACCCCGCTGGCTTCCTTGAAAAATCTCAAAACGCTGTTTCTCTTCGGAAATGAAATATCTGACCTGACTCCGCTGGCTTCTCTAACAAACTTAAATAAATTGGTTTTATTCCACAATAAAATATCAGATATTAGTCCTTTGACATCGCTCACTAATTTAATTGAACTCAACCTCGGTAACAATCAAATATCAGACATCAGTCCCCTGAAATCCTTAACTAATTTGACTGAACTTTATTTGTTCAACAATCCGATTTCGGATAGCAGCGCGCTACAAGCTTTAAATAATTTATTTTTACTAGACTTGTACAACAATCAAATCTCTGATATCAGTTCCCTGCAATCGTTGCAAAAGTTAACTACACTGGACTTGCGCGGTAATCCCATTGTTAATAAAATTTGCCCTGTCAATCCTGAATCTATATGCCGGTTTTAATTCTTAAGGGCGAGATAGCGGTTTATAAGGAATACCCTGAAAACCCCGTGACTTCAGTCCGGGGATGAAAGGGCGTTGCAGGATTTATCCTGCCTGTTCTCTTTACCTCAGTCATGAACCCAAAATCCAATCTTTTTAATTCAAAAAACTTCCTTAAAAAGCTTTGGACAAAACGGGACAGTATGGTAAACTGAAACAGTCAGGGTTAAACTCCCTTGCCATCGTGAAACAGGACATGAGACACACTTTTAGGCATAAACTGGGGGACAAAGTGCGGCGAAAACACTATAAACAGTCGAAACCGAAAATGTAGGTTTCAATCCAGCAAATAAACTTTTTCACGCTCGAATTGTTAAGTAGGGTAGGGCATACCCAAACTCTAGGGAAATATCCTAGTACGCTTTTGGAGATAGACCCGCTGGGATGCTTCTGAATTAGGCTCGTCAATTGGTGGTATCCCCACGGTTGAAAGGTTTAAGTATTGCCGTAAGGACAGAAAATTTTAAGGTCAGTCGCTGAATTAAGAATCCCCTCGGCTTCAGCCAGGGGAGTGTCAAAGAGTATAATGTCAAAGGTAAATATCAGGAGAAAGTGATGAGCGGACACGATGCTTTGATGTTAGGATTGCTGCTGTTGCCAGGTTTGGCTTTGTCGATCGCAATTATGGGCGCTTTTGCCGCTGGTGGATAATCAGTTTTGGCAGCAGGCAGATTTTGTAAAAAGTAGTTTTTTCCTCGTTTTCCTCGTTCCCTGGCTCTGGCTGGGAACGCATTTCACTATTGCTCTGCCTCCTGTTTTTTTGCCAGCGAGGCAGAGCCTCTGGATCTCGGTTCCCAGCCAGAGCCAGGGAACCAGTTAATTTTCCTTCTTCCTTCTTCCTTCTCCCTTCTTCCTTCTTCCTTCTTCCTTCTTCCTGACATCCGTTACATCCGTTACATAATCCGTTGCCGAACTTGCTTCTTCCTGACATCCGTTACATCCGTTACATCCGTTACATCCGTTACATAATCCGTTGCCGAACTTCCTTCGCTTACAAAAATTGTGCTGTAACATCGGAATTTACCAAAGTATTCGCGCACAAAATACCCGATGCTGCGACGGCGGGTACGCCAATTCCCGGCATGGTGCTGTCTCCCACGCGATACAAGCCTTTGACTGGTGTTTGCGGGCCGGGAAATGTGCCTTTTCCGGCGGCAATCGCAGGCCCGTAAGTTCCTTGATATCGGTGCAAAAATCGGGCGTGGGTTAGCGGTGTGCCGATCGACTCTAAGACTATCCGCGATCGCAAATCGGGTATAATTTTTTCTAAAGCTTGAAACAGAGATTGCGATCGCTCTTGCTTTTTCTGCTGATACAATTCGCCATATTCCCAACCTTCGTAAGGTTCCAATGTATAAGCGTGAATGGCGTGATGTCCGGGCGGCGCGAGAGTTGCATCCCACACTGTAGGAATCGAAATCATGCAAGTATTTCCGGGTACTGTAATGTCAATCTTGCTGTCGTGAACGACGACGTGGTGGCCGGTTAAACCTTCGAGTCCTTCGGCTTTAATTCCTAAATGCAGGTGCATGAAACTGTCTACTGCTGGCATCGACAAAGCGTTTTTTCGGTAGCTTTCCGGCAAATCTTCAGGCCGCAGTAATTTTGTATAAGTATCCCAGACGGTGGCATTTGAAATAACAATTGGGGCGCGGATAATTTCGCCATTTTTCAAGCGAACGCCAGTGGTTTTGCCCGCTTCAACTAATATTTGCTCGACGGGAGTTCCCAGGCGCAATTTTCCTCCCCAGCGCTGCAAACCTCTGACTAAAGCATCGACGATCGCACCGCTGCCACCTACAGGATATTCGATCGCACAGCGCGATCGTTCGCCAATCATAAAAGCTATTTCCGGCGCGACAGTTCCGTGCGCTTTCAAACCCGACAGCAAAAAGCACTCCAAATCGATCAAACGCCGCACCCAAGGGTCACGCACGTCCCGATCCATCAAGGAACCTGCTGAACCAGCGATCGCACCTACTAGCGGCAACAGCTTCAGCAAAGCAGGCGAGTACCGAGACAGCAAAACAGGTATCAACTGCCAGTCGGATCTCAGCGCTAAAGCCGGAATTCCACGCAAAGCTTCATACAAAACTAATAAGTTTTGTTGAAATTGCTGCAATTCTACGGCACCTTGCGGTGCGAACTTAGCTACAGCATCTAAGTAACTTCTGGCATCAGCATAAATCGGTAAACTTCCCTCTGGAAAATGGTAATGCCCCAGCGGATCGTAGGAAATTGCTGCGATCGATTCCTCCAAAACATCAAAAACTTGCCGCAAAGGATTGAACGACCGGGGGTCAGTCAAACCGCAATAAAAAGAAGGCCCCGAATCAAAGTGAAATCCCCGGCGCGAAAAGCTGTGAGCTGCCCCGCCCGCTATTGTGTGGCTCTCGCAGACGAGCACCCGCTTCCCGTAGCGGGCTAGCATCGAGCCTGCGACTAAGCCGCCAATACCGCTGCCAATTACGATCGCATCAAAGTCTTGCATTTATCAAATATGGTATAATTGTATTATTTCTTACTTACGGTTGACAGGGTAGTTTTATGGGAGGAAAACTATGAAAGCTTTATCTATTTTAGATGAAGTTGTTCGCGAATTAGAACAAGACGTGAATCTTTCGCGCATTAAAAAAATAATATTTTTTGCTTGTAAAGATTTCTGGGAAAACGACCCGGCACAACTCGCCAGCGCCGATGTAAGGATTTTAATTGAAGAACTGTGCGCCAAATACAGCAGGTTAGAAGATATTGAAGCTGTTTTAAATAGTATAGTCTCTAAGGTTAATAAAAAAACCGAGTATGCTTTAGTAGCCGACCTCATAGTCTGTCAACTTAGCAGGCTGTATGAATTTGAAGATTTCACCAAATTAGAAATAAACATATCTAGTTTTGGCGGTCAGGAAGCTCCCGCATTTGAAGAGCACTTTAGTTCGGAAATACCCAGCAGCGAAGAAAGGGCAAGAAACCCCGGCCCTTTATTTGATGTCAGACAAAAAATATTGCAGCAAACAAATCCGCTGAGGGCGAAAATCCTAATTTTTTCTAGTCTTTATCACGAGTTCACTTTTAGCGATCGCGACTGGCTACTGCTGAAAACTCAAGAACTTGACACTCTGCTGCGACAACTGTTTAATGTCTGTGGCAGCCTAGCCGAACTGGAATCTCATTTGTACAGAACGGCTAGCAATCTCGACAACAGAGATGAAAACGACCAAGCTGCGAGCGTAATCATCAAAGCGATGAATCCTTGTTACGCAAAAATGCAACAGGAAGAACTCCATGAAGCCGAATCTTCGGCTAGTGAAGATTACGATCAGACACATTTAAACAACAGTGTTTATGAACAGAGCGAGCTGGTGGACAGGCGCACCGATTATTTTGATCCAGGCGAGATTACTCACATCCTTCAACCTGCTCCACCTCATTATCATTATGACCCCCAAAAGAGTTACTTAGTGCCGGACACGGCAGAAAATGTACCGTTTAAAGAACCCGAAAGCAGCAATAATTATGCTACCGAGTTCAGACAGGAAATGGTAGAAACATTCCCTGTTGCAGAAATGCAGACTATTATCGAAACTTTAGAACCGGCGGCTCCTGTTATTATAAATATTAGCGATTCCATCAAACGAAAGTTGGGATTGGAAGAAGAAATGACAGAATTAGTCAGTCAAAGTGCTAACTCCGCAACGGCGCAAATAGAAAATATATTCACCCAGTTAGAAGCTGCTTTGAACGGAAAATTTTCTACGGGAAGTGCAGAGGAGCGTTTGTATTGGAAATATAAAAATCTCAGAGAGTATGTAGGAAAAGTTCAGAAGTTCACCGATAAATTGCTGGAAATTTTGAGCGAATTGGAGTTAAAAGAAAGGGGGCAATCTCCTTCTGAAATCACCGAAAACCGGGGGGACAATATTTCCGAAATACCGCCGGACAACTCTAGCCATAAAGCAAATCAGTATCAGCTTCTGGAAATGGCAAAACAAGGCAAACCAAAGGCGATCGCCCAATTGATCAATCAATTGCTACAGCCTAAAGGAATTGCTGCTACAGTAGGATTTAAAGACGGTTGGCTCCACGTCATTCTGGAGTCTGCTGAAGTACCAAACCAACAGGCTACAGCTACATACATTCACAAAAAACTGTGTACTTTAAAATCAAAATATCTTACTCATGTGAAAATTCACGGACGACAGTTAGGTAGCAAAACAGTCTTATGGAGTCAAGAATTTGTCAATCAAACTCATTAAATGCTCGACTCAAGTCTGAGGCTACATAAACTAAGTCGGCCTGCGTCAACTGAAAATCAAGAAATTTCATCAAATTTCTCAGACTCAAGTCTGGGGCTACAAAAACTAAGTCCGCCTGCGCGAACAGAAATTTAAGCAGTCTAGAAATAGCAGATTGTACCTAATTAACAACAAAAAAAATATGAATGCCAGCGAAATTTTAAGGCGATATACATCAGGAGAACTAGATTTTCAAGGTATGAATCTCAGAGGGGTATACCTGAGCGGTGCCGATTTAATTGGCGTCAATTTAAGTAATGCTGACCTCTGGGGTGCAAACTTAGCGATGTCGTACCTGAGCAGAATTAACCTTCAGCGCGCAAATTTAACTAATGCAAAGCTGTGCGGTGCTAACTTAAATCAAGCAAACTTGAGCGGAGCAAATTTGTCGGATGCAGACTTCCACGGAGCTACTTTGCAAGGGGCAGACTTTCGCAAAGCCAACATCTCTTTGGCAGTTTTTATTGATGCAAATTTGAGCGATGCAGATATGCGAGGTGTGAATTTGCAAGGTGCAGATTTGCGCGGGGCGTGCTTGCGGGGTGCAAATTTGCGGAAGGAGGTGCGGATTTTTGAGGGTGCAAATTTGCGGGGTACAAATTTGCAAGGTGCCGATTTGCGGGGCGTCAATTTGCAAGGTGCCGATTTGACTAAAGCTAATCTCAGTCACGCGAATTTGACAGAAGCATCTCTGGGGGAAGCAAATCTGACTCAGGCGAATTTGAGCGAAGCTATTTTAGATGGCATATTTTTGACTGAAGCAACTTTGGTAGAAACAAATTTTTCCTGGGCTGTAATGACAAATGCTAAGTTGGAAAGAGCTGTGTTAATTGATGCCGAATTCGCTGGCGCTAACTTGCGGGGAGCATTTCTTCCTGATGTTAAGTTGAGCAATGCTAATTTAGTTATGGCTGACTTGAGTCGAGCTAATTTGGTGCGGGCTGATTTGAGTCGAGCTAATTTGAATCAGGCAAATTTGAGTGAAGCTGATCTGACTGATGCTTACCTGGCTAGAACAGATTTTCGGGAGGCAATTTTGCACCGCACAAATTTGATTAGGGCAGATTTGAGCACTGCTAATTTAACGGGTGCTCAGTGGCGCGGTACAATTATGCCGAATGGAGAAATCCACGGATAATTACTTGTACTAGCAATTTAACGCTGTCGGCAAAATAGTTAATTTAATAGTTAAGGAAATTTCATATATTTAAACAAAATAGGACTAGGCTGTGTTAAATCCCGGAAAAATTTTACAAGAACGTTATCAATTGCAACAGCGTTTAGGACGCACAGCGGCCGGTCATCAAACTTGGCTAGCAGTAGATTTAGAGTCTCAAGAACAGGTGACGCTGAAAATGTTAGCTTTTAGCCCGGAAATGCAGTGGGAAGAACTCAAGCTTTTTGAACGAGAAGCACAAGTTTTGCAGGCGCTAAATCATCCCCGCATTCCTTGCTATCGAGATTATTTTTCCCTGGAACGGGAAGCCGGAGCAGGATTGCCTTGGTTTGGGTTAGTGCAAGATTATATTCCGGGGTTTTCGCTTCAGGAATTATTAGAAAAAGGCAAGCGATTTTCCGAAAAGAATGTGCAAAAAATGGCCACTGAAGTGCTGGAAATTTTAATTTATTTGCATGAATTGAGTCCCCCGGTTTTGCACCGAGATATTAAGCCGAGTAATTTAATTTTGGGGGAAGATCAGCACGTTTATCTAGTAGATTTTGGTGCGGTACAAGCTCAAGCGGCGGTGACAGGTGTAACGTTTACAGTGGTAGGAACGAGTGGCTATGCACCGTTAGAACAGTTTTGGGGGCGGGCGGTGGCGGCTTCGGATTTGTATGCTTTGGGAGCTACTTTAATTCATTTGTTAACGGGGGCGACACCTGCGGATTTGCCACAGAAAGATTCTCGGATTCAGTTTAGCGATCGCGTCAGTGTGAGTCCTAGTTTGGTAAGCTGGATTGAGAAGATGACAGAAATCGCGTTAGAAAAGCGTTTCAGCGAGGCTAGAGAGGCTTTAGCAGCTTTGAAATCGGGAAACATACAAGGGGCTAATCTTCAAATTGAGACTGTGAGGAAAATTGCTAAACCGCGTCACAGTCGCATTCAAGTTAGCAAATCAGCGACGGAGTTAAACATTAAAATTCCGTCTAGTTTAGTCAGAAAGCCTTTTTCAATTGCTGCTAGAGGAATATTATTTATACTGCTAATGTTGCCCATGATTTTACCATTTTCTATTCTATTAAATTTAAATATCGGATTAGGATTGTTTACGATTATAGCAAGTATATTAGTACATTTTTTGGGTCAGGGTAATAAAATTACATTTAACCGGAACTACTTTAAACTGGAACATCAGATATTTGGTTGGACTTATTCACAACAAACTGGGGAAATTTCGGAAATTTTGGGTACTTTTATATATGACAGGGGTGAGGGAAATCAAATCAGGATTCGTTCAGGTAACGATATGGGAACTTACTTTTATATTTTAGCAAAAAAATTGAAAGAGCTTGAGGCGGCTTGGTTAGCGCAAGAAATTCAAGATTGGTTAAATTTAAGATAAATTTTTGTAGGGCGAAGCCTTGGTGATTAATTTTTTTGTATAATAGACATCTCGCAACTAAAAATGGGTGACGCACTCACTTATAGGGGGTCTAAAATACAGCATATTCCAGGTTCATTAAGTACAGTAGCAACAGCTTGTAAACGAGACTGCTCGATCAAAAAAATGATGCTACTTTAAAATAGTTATGCCAAGGCTTTCAAAAAAAGACCCCAATAAAATTCAGTATATCTTATTACGCGATCGCCCAAAAAACATTGAATTTGAATTCAATTTTCTCCCTTCACAGGCAAAACGATCGCAAACTCAGTGCCAACTCCAAGCTCTCCCTTCACCTCGATGCTGCCGCCATGTTTCTCTACCGCAATCTGGTGGACAATTGTCAACCCCAATCCCGTTCCCTTTCCGACACCTTTCGTCGTGAACAAATGGTCGAATATCTGCTGTTTAATTTCCTCTTTGATTCCGATGCCGTTATCAGCAATTTTAATTTTAATGTACCCTTCGCCGACTAGCTCCGTGCAAATCGTGATGCGGTTGGGATTGGCGGTAATTTCGCTAAAAGTGCGTCCTATATTTGACTCTTCTAAGGCATCGATCGCATTGGCAAGCAGGTTCATGAAAACTTGATTCAATTGACCGGGAAAACATTCGATTTTAGGGAGATTGCCGTATTTAGTTATCACTTCGATTTGCGGGCGGTGTTCGTTTGCTTTGAGGCGGTGTTTCAAAATTAAAATAGCGCTATCAATGCCTTCGTGAATATTAAAAGGAACTTTGTAGTCTTTGTCGCCTCGGGAGAAGGTACGCAAACTGTTGCTGATGCTGCAAATGCGCTCGCACCCAAGCTGCATTGAATCAATCATCTTCGGTAAATCTTCCAAAAGATAATCGAGGTCTATCTCTTCGGCGTGGTCGGCTATTTCCGATTGCGATGCACCGGAGCGATACAATTCTAAGTGTTCGATAACATCTTCCAAACTTCTCTTACCTTCGCTTAAATTGCCCGAAATAAACCCAATCGGATTGTTAATTTCGTGGGCGACTCCGGCGACTAAATTACCCAAAGCCGACATTTTCTCACTTTGCACGATTTGCAGTTGTGCTTGTTGTAAATTTTTTAAAGTTCGTTCTAGCTGTTGATTTTGCTCTTGCAAAAGTTCGGCTGCTCGCTTGCGATCGGTGGCATCAACAGCCAAACCAATAATCCCGATTGTCTCGCCCAGGGAATTTTTTAACTGGACTTTCGTGATTTCTAAATCGTGTAGTTTGCCGTCAACAAGTCTGAGAATTTCGCTGGAGTAATGCGGCAAATCTTGAGCAAGGCAGGCGGCATCGGAAGCCAGACAGCCCGCTGCATTCTCCCCCAGTATATCTTTATAATGATCGACAGCTAGGAAATCGCTCAGAGACACGCCCACATCTTGAGAAAATGTCTTGTTCAAAAACTGTACTTTACCACTGAGATTCACCATCCAAATCCAAATCGGAGCGACATCAAGAATCGCTTGGAGCATTGTTTTCTGATCTGCAAGCTGAGCTTCGGTTCGACTAATTTTTACTAGCGATCGCTCTAATTGTAGGTTGTAATCCTGATATTTTTTATAGAGTAGAGCATTTTGCAAACAGATGGCTGCCTGGGAACACAGGAGATTGAGAAGTTGCAGGCGATCGCGGGTAAAAACTCTTGCGGTTAAGCGATTTTCCAGATACAAAATGCCGACTAAGTTGCCTCGATCGAGAATCGGCCAACACAACAGGCTCTGCGGTTGGTATTTGAGGATGTAGGAGTCGGAATCCCAATCACGTTGTTGTGCGAGATCCCGAACAATCACAGGTTTCAATAAATTTTTAACGCAGTCAACAATTGTGAGGGGCAAGATATCGCTGTTTTCATTGAGTTTTGCCGATGATAAGTCGATCGCCCATTCGAGTCCCGAATTGTCGATCGCGCTGGTAGCCGCGATTTCCCATTGATTGCCATTTGGCAAAATCAGCGCCCCTTTGTTAGCTGCTGTATTTTTCATCGCCAGTTGCATCAGTTTGGCAATCAGTCGATCGAGTTCTCTTTCACTAGAGAGCCCTTGACAAGCTTTTAGCAGTGTTGAAAAATTCCCGAAATCTGAGACGCTCGCCGAAACAGACGGAGGAATGGATGGATGAATGGATGGATGAAGCGATTGATTTTGCCCAGCAGGTGTTGGAAAATTTGCTAAGGGATGTACAGGGAGTTTTGCGGGTTCTAAAATCGGTTTTAATAATTGAGGATAACGTTTTTCTAAGTCATCAATTTTGGCTCGATCTCCCCAGCGGACATAGCAATCATAGGCATCTATCATGTAGATTCGGGCAATTTTTTCTCTTCCCAATGACAGGTAAAACTTAGCAGCGAGTTCGCAGGCAAGAGCTTCTTCATTGACATATTCGTGAGCTTTAGCTCCGGTAATAGCTCGATCGTACAGTTCCATTGCTTCTGCTGTCTGTCCCAAAACGCCGAGCAATTCTGCCTCAACCAGATCGAACTTGTGTTGGTAATTGATCGGCGTATGGTGCGCGAATTCTTTGAGTTTTTTCTGACTAGCCCCAACGCGCTTAAGGATTTGTTGGCGCTCCGCCGGTGTGGCATCTGCATAGAGTGCCAAATCGGCCAGCGCATCATGAAAGTCGTGCATCATAGTTACTAGCATCAAAACAGAATTCCCAAGATAAGGTTTGCCTCCATTTCCCCTGTCGATTGGCGGCGGATTACGGCTCGAATATATCCCGCATCCGTGGCCTCTTTTTGCTAAAATTTATACACCTCCATCTGGCAGATAACAGTCTAGATTAATTGAAAGATTGGAATGTTTAATGTATTTGTAAATAACCGGTCTGCGTTCAAGTTCGTCGAGAATGTCTGTTCGGTTGAGGACTATTTCTCCCGATGCAATTAACGGTCGCTAATGCAACTTTATTCGATTGTGGCAGCACCGCGTCCCGGAAATCCTCCGCCACCACGACGTAGGTTTGAGAATTTTAGCGGCGGGTTGTCGGTGTTTCACGCGCACGAACGGATCGATAGCCGATCGAGAATCTGTGTACAAGTGCGCGATCGGGCGATACCCCGGTATTACCGTAGTCCAATCTACTATTGCGTCCATATCGGCTGGCCTCCACCCAGACATTAAGGTGACAAAACTTAGTGTATCTATCTTAGGGCATAAATACCATAATTTTCTAGCGGTCGATCCCAAATTCCAATTATCTGTTAATGAACAACATTTTATACTTGGGCGATCGAGATTAAAGCTTTTTACTTACGTATAAGTTTCTGCTGTTAATCTCAAATGCGATTCAATGAAGGCGTAATACGGTAGAAACGCTGCCTTATCATGTCTTGAAAAATACAATTGCTAATTAAGTGAATTTAATATAGCGCGATCGCCCAAATTTCCGCGAAGCCGATCAAAAACTTACTACCTTAAAAAGTCCAAATATACTCTATAGAAATTATAAAAATCCGTCGTGAAAGCAGTGGCATTCCAGTCTCCCGAATTTATCCGTGGGGTCAATGCTTCAATTCTTTAATCTTTAATCTTTAATCTAAAATCGATTGACCGAAAGCATCCAGGATACAAGCCCCCGGATTCATCCGTCCAGAAATAAAAAACCTGTATCCGATAAACTTGCCCCCTAATTTATCCGTGGGGTCAAGGCTTCAATTCTTTAATCTAAAATCTAAAATCTAAAATCTAAAATCGATTGACTTTACCTACATTCCGACAGGGGTTAAAACCCCTGTCGGAATGTAGCTTCCCGAGAAGGAAACAGCGTTATTTGAGATTAGTCGTCTGTCGCTCTTTTTGTCGCTCGTTGAGGTCAGTCAATATCTCGACTCACTTTCTAGGGAACCTTGTCCGAGGCCTCTTCAGCGTTCTATCTTGCATCTCGTGCTGCATCATTGATATTTTCTTGACCGCCGCTGGTACCATATCTCAGAGACTCAGTACCCTCTGATACTCTTTCTTTTGCTCCCTGCGTGGCTTCTTTAACAATATCTTTTGCTCCCTTCAAGCCATCGCGAGTGTTTTCTTTAAGATTAGAAAAGCCTTGTTTGGTTTTGTCGCCAAAGTTATCAGCTTTGCGCTGGGCGGTGCGAGCATCTTCCTTCACCTTGTCCCCAATTTGGCCTAGTTTCTCAGGCGCGTCATCCGCTACCCGCCGTACATTTTCGCCTACATTGTTGCTAGATTTCGTGTCAATGCGGTGCTGCGCTTCCTCTTTGAGAAGCTGAGCTTTTGCTTCTTGTGTTGTAAGCTTTTTGTTTCTGGGATCGACATCGGGGTAGTCGTTCATGCCGCCTTTGAATTCGGACGTTACAGCCCCGGTCGGCACTTCTTCTCTAATTTGGTCGGCTGTTTTTCCTACCCTCGCATCAGCTTTTCCTGGCATCACATCCGTTTTTCCTGCCGCCACACCAGGGCCGCTGCAGGCTGTACTCACTAATACTAAAATGCCAGCCAGAAAAACTGTTAAGATTTGTACAGCTCGAATTTTTTTCAGAAATGCAGTTAGTCTCTTCATAAAAATGCTCCTTTCTATTGTGAGATGCTCAAATGCTTTGTGGCTTTGTAGATGTCTAGCCTTACCAAATTAGGCACTTAAACACTTTTTTAAGTATACGAATAGAAACCGCAGCTTTTCATCTATCCCAAGTTACATTCCTTAAGTTATAGTAGAAGGAAGAAGGAAGGAAGAAGGAAGAAATAAGAAGGGAGAAGGGAGAAGGAAGAAGGAAGAAGGCTCTTCGGCTTGGCGAGCGGATAGAAATCAGCAATCAGGAAGAAGGAATGGACAATCCTCAATCTTCTACCTATTATTAAAAGTCGCAGCATCCCGCACCGGACAAGGCAATGTCGTTTCCCTACATGGCTGTTTGGTTCTCTGTGCGCGCACTAGGTTGAGATGTTTTGCCTTTTAAGTTCAAAAAAAAACCTTCCGGTCAGGAACCAGAAGGCAGTGGATGTATGATCTCAAGTACAACAAGGTCTTTAATCGCAATTGTCGTGGCCTATCCCGATCGCACACATCTGTCTAATGGCTGAAAGTATGTGCACACTTACTAAGCATTTTGAATCGCTGTTTTTAGACTTTTGCAGAATTCGCCGATCGCCTCTAAACCCTGTTCTGGAGTTCCTTCGGCCAAGCGTTTGACAAAAGCACTACCAACAATCGCAGCATCTGCACCCCATTCTTTCACTTGGCGAGCGTGTTCGGGTTTCGATATACCAAACCCGACGCCGATGGGTTTGTCGGTGACGGTGCGAAGTTCTTGCAGCAACTCTTTGGCTCTCGTTTCTAAGCCTTCGCGTACTCCCGTAACCCCCGTCACACTGACTAAGTAAATAAATCCTTGAGACTGACGAGCGATCGCTTCTATACGACTTTTGGGACTTGTGGGAGCAACTAATAATGTTAGTTCAATCCCTAATTTGTTGGCAGGTTGGATGAGACTGTCTGCTTCTTCTAAGGGCAAGTCTGGTACAACCAATCCCTGAACTCCAGCACTTTTGATTTGCTGCAAGAACGTTTCTATACCTCGGTACAAAATCGGGTTGTAGTATGTGAAGAGAATGATGGGCGATCGCAAATTCGGACTAACTTTCGCTACCATTTCCAGCACCGAATCTAACCGCGTTCCCCGCTGTAGAGCCCTAGTAGCAGCGGCTTGAATCACCGGCCCGTCAGCTAGCGGGTCAGAATAGGGAACACCAAGCTCGATCGCGTCTGCACCGTTATCATCCAAAATTTGCAGTGCTTTAGCCGTTGTCTCCAAGTCGGGGTCGCCAGCAGTAATAAAAGGAATCAATGCACATTGGTGGTTCTTGCGTAACGTTTCAAAACAATTAGAAATAGTCATTAGTTATTAGTCATTAGTTATTAGTCATCAGTCATTGGTCATTAGTCATTAGTCATTAGTCATTAGTCAGCGGTCATTAGTCATTAGTCAGCAATCATTACTTGGCGGTCTATATTCATCTTCCTTAGCTTTTAGTCGGCAGTCATTTTTTCACCGTTTATTGCTAATAACTAATGACTAATGACTAATGACTAATGACTAATGACTAATTATCTTTTTCCTGCTCAATTTCGGCTTGAAGTTTGGCTAATTCTTCAGGAGTGAGTGCATCTAGCTGCTTCTGCAAGACAGCTTCTTTGTAGTCTTGCAATTGCTGGCTGTAGGTCATATTTTGAGTCAGTGCTCGAAATAAATAAGTCACCAGCCAGCCAATCAAGCCGGCGACCAAAAATAACTGACTCCAAATCCCTGCATTCATGCTGTCGAGTCCGGCAAATTGCAGTAGCAAGTAGACAAACCCACCTGCTACAAAAAAGCCGACACTGATTCCAATTACGTCAATACGTCGCATTTATGCTTCTATCTGCCGCCGTTTGGGCCGAAAATTCAAAAACGGAGCTAGCAGAAACATACCTGGGAAGAAGAAGAACATCAAGAAGTACATGAAGCCGCGCTCAAAAGAGGTAGCGACGTACCAGCGGCTGTTCAGGTAAGCGTAGGTGGCGGCGGGTACTACCAGGAGGTAGGCTCCTGCCAAGACGGCGTAAAGCAGTAAGGTAATATACATTTTTTGCTCTAGAGGAATAATAACACGGGTAGTCGGTTGACACGCTCCGTTAGCTGGTTAACTATTGTACCGCTTGGGGAGAGCCAGCGCGACTTTTGGGAATTTTTTGATTAGGGGTTGCGTAAATTGGGGTTTTGCCTGTAGAATAAAAGGCTGTTGCTGTTAGTGGCTCAAAACCACAGCAGCTTGACCAAAGGGGGGCGTGGCGGAATGGTAGACGCTACGGACTTAAAATCCGTTGACCCGAAACGGTCGTGTGGGTTCAAGTCCCTCCGCCCCCATCCATTTCAATCATTTGTGATTCAATGGTTTCAGATTTATTGTCACCAATAGTTCTGTTTTCCGCTCGATTTTCGCGCTAATGGTTTTTTACTATGTCCAAAAGCGCCTCTATATCTGCCCAGTTCGCCCCGGAATTTTTACGTCGGGTATTCAACTGGTTGAGCAAAGCGGCTGGTTTGGGAAATTGGGCGACGGTGGGAACCGATTTTTTATGTTCATCCCGCCCCGCGTAATATTAAGCTGTTGTGCATTTAAATTGAATGTCAAAAAATAATCAAGCGTCTTGTGGGGTGGGCGTCTCGCCCGCCCTGAATATGCAATTTAAATGCGTGACAGCTTACGCAGCAACTGGCAAAGTAATCACAAATTCCGTGCCCTGTCCTATTTGAGAATTTACCTCAATTTTGCCTTGATGCTTGGCAAGGATTTGATAGGAAATAGCCAATCCTAATCCAGTACCTTTGCCGATCGACTTTGTAGTAAAAAATGGGTCAAAAATCTGTTGGACGCTTGCGGAGGCAATTCCCGGCCCGTTATCCCGAATCTTGACGGTGACAGTATTGTCGGCCGTAACTTCCGTGCTAACCCAAATCGTTGGCGAATAGCCTTTGTCTTCCTTTTTCACTTCCTCCAGCGCATCTATTGCATTACTAATAATATTCATAAATACTTGATTAAGTTGGGCCAGATAGCACTCAACCGCAGGCAAGTTGCCGTATTGTTTAATAACTTGAATACCTTGTTTGAGCCGATGATTGAGAATTACGAGGGTGCTATCAATTCCTTCGTGAATGTCGGCTGATTTCATTTTTCCGTCGTCGCATCGCGAAAAATTCCGCATGGATACGACAATTTCGCGAATGCGATCGGCTCCCATTTTCATCGAAGAGAGGGTTTTTGGTAAGTCTTCTCTGAGAAATTCGAGTTCAATGTCTTCGATGCGATCTAGAATGGCATCTGGTGGGTTGGGATAATATTCTTGATAGAGAGTTACCAAATCTACCAAATCTTTGATGTATTGGTTGGCATAGTCAATGTTGCCCCCGATGAAGTTGACAGGATTGTTGATTTCGTGGGCTATCCCTGCAACCATTTGACCGAGAGATGACATTTTTTCGGTTTGAATTAATTGGGATTGAGTTTCTTTTAGTTCTTTTGTATACTCGCTAACTCGCTGAATTAATTGATTGAAAGAGACCGCTAAAACTCCGATTTCGTCGTCGGTTGTGACTGGTACTTGCAGGTTAAAATTCGATTCGCGAGCAACTTGCTGAGCGACATTAGTAACGGTTTCGAGGGGTTGGGCGATCGCGCGGCTGGTTTTGTCCGCCAGTGCGACAGCGATGAGTGCTGAAATTAGCATACTTCCGAGAATAATTCGGTTTCGCAAATTTTCAGCTTCTTCTAATGCTTGGGTTCCTTCCTGTTTGTGAATTTCTACTTTAGAAATTAGCTCAGTTAAACGTTGAGCAAGCTTATCTAGTACGATCGCCTCTTGGCCGCTGCTAGTCCTCAACATTTGTAGCTGTGCGGACTCGATGCTGTTGGGTGGCAAGTTCCCTACTTCCGCTTCTTTTAACTGCAATTTAATTAGCTGACCGTAGTAATCAATGACGAGGGCAGATTTCTTCAATATAGCGTGCAATGCTGCCTCTTCTGTTGCTAGTCTCTTGGGATTTTTTCGTGCGAAAGATTCAATTTCTGAAATCAGGATTTTGGCCTGATTGATTTGCCCGAAAAACCGATCGTGTTCGTATTGCAGCAACACCGTGTTTCCCAAAACAGCCGGCAATCTCGCCGCGTGCGATCGGGCTTCAAATACGGTATTTTGCAAATTTTGCAGCATTTGCTGCTGCTGCCCAGCAACATTTACCTGAACTAAAGCTTGCTTGTGAAAGTAGTCTCCCAATCTCAGTCCCGCACCAGTTCCCAAAATCGCTATGCCGATAGCTAAAGCATAGCCATAGCTAATTTTTTGACCGATCCGCAAACGGTTGCATTCTGCCTTTAGCCCAGTTATATTAATAGTTGATTTTTGTAACAAATGTTTTTGAGCATAGTGTTCTTGCTCTACCTTGCTATTCTTGGACTGACTGTGGTTAAATAATAACATTGGAAGTTCCTCCCAAACAAATCAGGAGTAATTGAGCGAAGAAAAGCAGAATGCACTTATGCTGAACGTCGAAAGCCGTTTTGAGTGTTTAATTTTGAATTTTGAAATCTTTAGCTCAAAACTCACCCCTCAATACTCAACGCTTCCCCTAGTATCTCTCTTTTTAGAGTAGAGCGTTTGTGATCTCTATCAACAATCTATGTGATAATACGCAAATTTACAAAACTTATG
Source organism: Microcoleus sp. D2_18a_B4 (assembly GCF_036702475.1). NCBI lineage: Bacteria > Bacillati > Cyanobacteriota > Cyanophyceae > Oscillatoriales > Microcoleaceae > Microcoleus > Microcoleus sp. D2_18a_B4. The sequence continues at coordinate 55,331 of NZ_JAUBTL010000031.1, read as the reverse complement.
ATTACAGCGATTAGTATTTTTAGTCGGTTGGGACACAAGGCCCAACCAGCGGTTCTCCCCGTTTTTCTTTTTCTGCCAGTTCTAGGTTTAATTCCAGCACTTTTGCTAAAATATCGTCGTTGTCAGTAAATCCGTAAGCTTGCATTACTTCGCGATCGAGCTTAGCATGAAGTTTATAAAGTTGACTTGTTGGTTCTTCAAAAAATTTGTTGTAAAGTTGAGTAATTCCCCACTGCTTTGCTGACATTTGTTGAGTGCGGTATTGATGCAATTCGACCGCCGTTGCCCGAATTTGCTCTACTGATTGACGAGTCGGTGTCTGGGGAAATGGGAAAGTTTCAAAGCAGGTATTGTGGGTGTATGCGATATCTCCTTTGAGAGTTGATTTTTGAGCGTGCATCCAAATTCGGTGAATTTTAGATGAGAGAATGCCGAGAATATAAAAATCATCAGAGACAACGACTTTAGTTTTATTTCCGGGCAGCCATTCACAAGAGCAAGGAACGAAAACAGCCCATTTGGATACCTCTGGAACTGCAAAGTAGTGAGATAAAGGGGCGATCGCCTTTCTCATTGCTGGTCGTTTTTCGCCATATTTCCACCAATTAACTTTAGTTACTTCTCTGCGGTTTTTATCTCGTTCAGGCTTGACATGAGCTTTTACATACTCGAAAGGCAGCACATATTCACTCGCTTCTTCAATGCTCATATCATTGAAGTCAATAATCCAGCGTTCCGGCATACCGTTAGGATTCTTTGCTAGATTTGCACCCATTGAAAAAAGTTTAAGAACCTCTTGATTTTTAGCATCTGCTTTAATCCAATCATTAACCTGCTGTTGACTAACAATAAATCCCATTCCCACTGGAATTACACCTTGAAAGCATTTGTTTAAATTCGCTGACAACCTAGCAGCTTGAGAAACATCAATCGTAGCTTGCAGCGAAGAGTTGATACTAGAAACCGCGAGGTTATCTAAATAATAAACTTTCGGTTTTTCCTTGCTCCAGTTAATCAAACTAACATGAACCTTAGCTTCGCCAGACCAAGGCTGAGTAGAAACGGCTGCATAAATGTGACCGCCATTTTGCGCGACATAATCTAAAGCAGCAGCACGACTTTTACCTTGACTAATTGAATTAGTAGCAACTAAACCAGCCCTGCCATTTAGTTCTAAATTATTGTGAGCTATGCGAAACCAATAAGCACAAAAATCAACCGAATCTTTCACATCAGGGAAGCGTTTAAACACGCGGTCAATATATTCATCTCCCAGGGCAATCCTCATGTGCTTTCCGCCTAAAAACGGAGGATTGCCGATAATCGCGTCAGCCTTCACCCAATCAGTAAATAAAGCATCCTTACAGACAATATTTTTATCCAAAGTATCTAAAGGCAGAGAAGGTTCTTTCAATCCCAAATTATCGATCGCCACCTTGCGGCCAATCATCAACGTCACCCGCGCCAACTCCACCGCAAACGAGTTAATATCCATGCCGTAAAATTGCTGCGGCGTGACTAAATTCATATAACCTCTTGTACCGTCGAACTCGTTTAGCTTATCTAAAAGTAACTTTTCAACTTGCTTGAGTTCCTGATAAGCTACATACAGAAAATTACCTGAACCGCAAGCCGGATCTAGGACGCGATAGCGACCTAATTCTTGGTGCAGATTTTGCAGTTTGGCTACGGTATTTGCAGCGTTAATTCGCTCTTCCCAGTAATAGCTAATTGTGGGCAAAACAATGCGGCGAATGTCTCCCTCAGTAGTAAAGTGAATCCCATAAGCGCGGCGCTGTTTTTTATCTGTTTTCAAAGCCGATTCAAAGATATTGCCAAAAATAGAAGGGCGTACCTGACTCCAGTTTTGTTCGGCACAAACTTCTAATATTTTCAACTCTCCCTGTTGCAGTTCAATGGGGTGTATTTCCGAAAATAATCCGCCGTTGAAATACTCGACTCCTTCATAACGTCCTTCCGGCGTGACTCCCTGCTGATTCATTGCTTGAAATAAGCCGCCCAAGACATCGTAAGAACTTGCTCCTTCCAGACAATCTTTGACGCAGCGAGTAAATAGTGCAGGTGGCAAAAGTCCCCTATCTTCGGCAAACATTGCTAAGACGCACTGCAACACAAATCGCTGTGCCTGAAACTGATTAAATTTAGCAAATTTGCGCTCTTTGCCGCGCTCGATTAGCATTTCCAGCAGCATCCCCATTCTGCTAGCAGCTTTTTCGGTAATCTCGACTTGGTTGTTTTTGAATATGGGGCGGCGGCTAGTAGATTCCATAAAGGCAAAAGCGGGCGATCGCGCGGGCAATTGCTCTAGGGATATAATGTCTACAGGCTGATCCGGCTGAAGGTCGAAATCGTAAATGTGAAACTCGTCAAAATTGCACATCATCACGTAGCGCGGGCGATCGTCTTTTTTGAGGCGAATATAATAGCGTTCTGTTTGGGTGCGGTGTTCTCTTTTAGTCAAATCTTCACCGCGCTTTTTCATTTCAATCAAAACGTGCTTTTTCCACACCAAATCAGCAAATCCCATTTGACCTTTTTTGCTGCTTTTTTCTATGCGTTCCTCATAGGTTGCGCCTGCTTCTAATGCCCCATCGTGGCCGAAAGCCCGAAAGAAGCGGTCTAAAAATACCTGTGCTTGTCCTTTTTCATCGCCTGTAATGTGTTGTTGGCAGTAGGTAACGAATTTTTGGAGGCTTTCAGGGGTTGCTGGCATGGGAGGATAATTTAAAACGCATATTAATTAGTATAATCTGGTTAGAAGTTACGCAGCGATCGCTTAAAATTTCGATACTCCCTAGCCTTTTTTAAAGAGAGTAGAATTGATTCATACTTCCTTTGCCCGCCAGGCCCGCCAGGCCCGCCAGGGACTGAAGTCCCTGTCTAATAGCAAAAGTCGGTTGAAACCGACTGAAATACAGGACTTACGCACAGCAAGCAAATACTAACTTTACAGTCCTCTTAAGAGGACTTTCGCTTTGAGGCAGGGAATTCATTCCCTGCCGGACTATCGGACTGTCGGAATATCAAACTGGATCAGTGACCGATCATCCAAGGTCGTCCCCCTCGGTGTTCGCGATTCCGCTGCGGTTTAGGTTGCTCAGAACGCTTAACTACCTCCGGTTCCCGATTTTCTTGACCTTTCAACCGCAGCTTTCCCGTTAAAATCATCGGCGGCGAAAAGATGCGTTTAGCAACAGTTTCGCAATTCGGGCAAAGCACCGGTGTATCTGATTCTGCAAGAGGGCGCCACTTATCAAAAATGCCGCAAGTTTCACACTTAAAATCGTATAGAGGCATATCAATTTTTGAGGGTAAATTTGGATGCAATGACTAGGGCGGGCCGCGCATTTGTGTTAATTTAAGTTCAACTTAAGGTCAAAGTTAGTATCAGTCTGCTGTCTGAGTCACATTCCTCTAGATCCCCCCTAGCCCCCCTTAAAAAGGGGGGGAGAAGAGCGCTCAAAGTCCCCCTTTTTAAGGGGGATTTAGGGGGATCTAGACTCGGATAAAAGCGAGAGATACAGAGGGCTTTAGTCTTAAGTTCACACCCCCTTGACTGGCCCGGCCCGCCCTACTAATTAAGACGGCAGAATATCCATCTGGAAAATTTCTGTCGGTAAAGCAATCGTGCAGCAAGCATTGGGAATATCCACAATGCCGCTGATGCGACCCTCCACAGGAGCACAGCTTAACAGCAAATACGCTTGTTCTCCGGTAAAACCAAACTTTTTCAAATATTCGATCGCATTCAAACAAGCTCGTCGATAAGCAACGTGGGCATCCATATAATACTGCTGACCCGTAAATTCATCAACAGAAATCCCTTCAAAAACGAGGTACTCAGAATAGCGGGGTTCCACCGGCCCTGGTTTGAAAATCGGGTTGACCATCGCGTATTTATCCATGCCACCTTTGATAATATCAACGTGGAGGTCGATGTAGCCCGACATTTCAATTGCCCCGCAGAATGAAATCTCCCCGTCTCCTTGAGAAAAGTGAATATCTCCCATCGAAAGTTTCGCGCCTTCGACATAAACCGGGAAATAAATTCTCGAACCCCGCGACAGGTTTTTAATATCGCAATTGCCGCCGTGTTCGCGGGGAGGAACAGTGCGCGCCGCTTCTGCCGCCACTCGATCGAATTCTGCCCCTTGCAGCGAGCCCAAAATTGCATTTTTGGAGTTCGGCAGCGCTGCTAAAGGCGGCACTCGATCGGGATTTGTTGCTACTAATTCCGCTTCCCGTTTGTTCCATTTATTCAACAATTCCTGAGAAGGAGCGCAGCCGATTAAACCCGGATGAGTAATCCCAGCAAACCTGACTTTTGGTATGTGTCGGGAAGCGGTATAAATTCCCTGAAAATCCCAAATTGCTTTAGCAGCAGTCGGAAAATGTTCGGTTAAGAAACCGCCGCCGTTTTCTTTAGCAAAAATTCCCGTAAAACCCCATTCGTCCCCTTGCAAAGCCCCGATATCGAGGATATCGACTACTAGAATATCCCCCGGCTGCGCGCCGTTAACGTAAATTGGCCCGCTCAAAACGTGAACTACTGTTAAGTCTACATCGCGAATGTCGTCGGGATTGTCGTCATTTTTAATTTGTCCGTCTGTCCAGTCTTTGCACTCGATGCGAAATACATCGCCGGGATTGACGGAAACTACTGCTGGAATATCTGGATGCCAGCGATTGTGACCGACTAATTCCTGTTCTGACATCGGTTTGGTCAAATCAACTTTGAAGAGAACTTGAGGCATATTCTGCACTCCTCTAGTTACTGATTTTTACATGGTACGCGCATCTTCGCCGATCTGATGGTTGATAAATGTAAATTCTTATACTAATAAGTGCAGAAACCAAAAATATTTCAGAGAACGATTATCATTATTTAACTAATTGCAGGGAAGCGCCGCAGTCGTGGTATGTTTTTGATTGGGAATGTTTTTAAATTTAAAAATTAGTGACGGAAAATTTGACCAAACAACATATAGATCAAGTTGAAAATGGATGGCACGGCAGCCTGGATTTAGTCTACGCTAACCGCAGCGGCTCAACTCAAATCATTCACAATCAAATGCAAGCGCCCCTAAAGGTGCAGCGCCCGTTTTATCCTGAAGGTAAAGAGATTTGTCACAGCGTCATCTTGCACACGGCTGGTGGAGTTGTCGGGGGCGATCGACTTTCCAGCCATTTTCACCTCCAACCCAACGCCAAAGCCTTGATTACCAGCGCCGCCGCTGGTAAAATATATCGTAGCAGCGGACTAGAATCACAACAAAATATTGACATCAAACTAGAACCCGGTGCTAATTTAGAATGGCTGCCACAAGAAACAATAGTTTTTGACGGCGCAATATATCGGCAAAATTTGCGGGTAGAATTAGCACCAACAGCGAGGATTTTACTGTGGGAAATTACCAGATTTGGACGCAGTGCTAGGGGCGAAAAGTTCTTGTCTGGAGAATGGATCTCGCACACCGAAATCTGGCAACAAAACAGCCCTTTATGGATTGACAGACAATTGCTCAAAGGTGGAGAAAAAATGCTCGAAAGTCCTCACGGCCTCGCAGGAAAACCCGTAGTCGCCACCCTCGCTTGGGTAGGCGAACCCGTAACCACAGAAATCGTGGAAAAAGTGCGAAATTTGCCATGTGAGGCAACAATTTATCCTGGTAATTCCACCGTCGGCGTGACTCGTATTCCTAACGGTTTGCTGTGCCGATATCGCGGTACATCCACCACCGCAGCTAGAGACTGGTTTGTCAACATTTGGCACTTGCTGCGCTTATCTTTTTCAGAACGCCCTTGCTGTTTGCCCAGAGTTTGGATAAAATAGGATGATCTTTGAGTTTCAATCTATAGTTGCCCTCCTAATTAGATTATTCATCTCTCTCTTCTCTGACTCTGCGCCCTCTGCGCCCTCTGCGGTTTAATCATTCTTAATCATTCAGCAACAACCGTAAACGATATCATAACCAAATAATGCGATCGCACTTACAAGAATAAAAATGCAACTCACCCCCCAAGAAAAAGACAAACTGCTGATTTTCACCGCCGCCCTGGTAGCAGAGCGCCGCAAACAAAGAGGTTTAAAATTAAACTATCCAGAAGCGCTAGCTTACATTTCCGCCGCCATTTTAGAAGGAGCAAGAGATGGCCTCACCGTCGCCGATTTAATGAGTTATGGAACAACTCTCCTGACGCGGGAAGATGTGATGGAAGGGATAGCAGAAATGGTGCATGAAGTCCAGGTGGAGGCGACTTTTCCCGACGGAACTAAGTTGGTAACAGTGCACGATCCGATCCGTTAAAAAATTAACCACAGAGACTCAGAGGAGGAAAAAATGATTCCAGGAGAAATGATTGTTTCAGCAGGCGAAATAGAATTAAATGCCGATCGCCCAACGCTGCGGTTGCTTGTAGGAAATAAAGGCGATCGACCCATTCAAATCGGTTCCCACTATCACTTTTATGAGGCCAACGAAGCCTTAGAGTTTAATCGAGAACAAGCCAAAGGAATGCGGTTGGATATCCCCGCAGGTACAGCAGTCAGGTTTGAACCGGGAGATGAAAGGGAAGTTCAATTAGTGCCGTTTGTTGGTAGTCGTCAAGTCTACGGCTTTAATGGAAAAGTGAATGGTATGTTAGATGGATGAGAGACAATTAGACTATTATAGGACTTACGCGAAAAACCCAGTTTCTGAGAAAAATTGTGCATCTATGCGATAGATATTGACAGAAAAACCTGGTTTTTGGCAGCCGTGCGTAAGTCCTGTATTATCAACAATATTACTAAAACGACAGGTAGCGAAATGACACCGCACTCCCGAATAACCTCAATCAAAATTCAGGGTTATAGACCATTCCGAGATTTTACTGCTCCATTGGAACCACTAGAAATTATTGTGGGAGCTAATGGTTCTGGGAAATCAAGCCTGTTTGAGTTTCTAAAATTTTTGACCGACAGTATGGAAAGCGAGATTCCTAACGAAATTATTAAGGGTTCTATCGGTCAACAGATTTTCCATATTACCGGCTCAGAAAAGTTTGAATGGGAGCTTAAAATTGATACAGGTGAGTCTAATATCTCCTATCAAGGAGAACTCATGGGGCCGAGAAGCAATCCGCAAATTTCTTTCGAGCGAGTGGAGTCATCTCAACATTTGTTCATGGATATTAAAGGTACTGAAGGTTTGTATCGCGAACCAGGATATGCAGAGACAAATCGCGTATTTCCCAAACGCAATCAACTCGCACTCAGGACAATAACAAATCCAGATTTAGCAACTCTCTATAAACTACGAGAGTATATCGGGGGTTGGAAATTTTACAGTTCATTTAACATTGCTAATCACAAAATTCGCAAATCTGTTCTCATTGAACAAGAACCAGTGTTGGATGAAGATGCAGGCAATTTGAGTTCAGTATTACACTATTTAATGACTGAACATAGCGCCGTTTTTGATGACCTGCAACAACATTTACAATCAGTTATTCCAGGATTCAAAAAATTGACTGTAAAAGCTCGCGGCGGGCCTGGAGAAGTTATCGCATTTTGGCAGGAAAAGGGGATTAACCAGGATTTAAGTCTTGCGGATTTATCCGATGGTATTCTAAGATTAATTTGTTGGATTTGTCTTTGTTTGCACCCGAAACCACCCTCTCTAATTTGTATTGATGAGCCGGATCAAGGTGTTCATCCTCGGACACTCCCTCTTTTAGCAGGATTGTTTGAAAAAGCTGCTGAACGCACTCAGGTTCTTTTGGCTACTCATTCTTCTTATTTTTTAACCCAATTTGATATTTCCCAAATTGCTGTGATGCGAAAGGAGAATGGAGAATCAAAGTTTATTAAACCTGGTAATTCCAAAGTTTTAACAGATATGCTTGATGACTTTGGGACAGAGGAAATTGAAAAACTCCACCGCAGTGATGAATTGGAGCTTCTACCATGAGGGTAATTATCTATGTAGAAGGGCCATCAGATAAAAATGCAATGGAAGCATTGTTAGTAAATTTGATTGACCAAAAATCTGAAGAAGGTGTCAGTATAGAGTTTTTTCCAATCAAAGGAGAGAACAATGATAGAGGAGGTGACGCTAAAAAAGAGTTGCTGCTGAATGCTCCAATAAAAGCTGTTAATATTCTTTGCAGGACTCCGAATTCAATTGTAATTCTGTTGCCAGACTTATATCCTAAGAATAAAGGGTTTCCCCATGAGACTTTTCAACAGCTAAAAGCTGGAATTATGGAGAATTTTTATCAAGCATTACAAAAGAAAGGTATTCAGGATGAACGTCTCAAAGAACGCTTCAAAGTTTTTTGTTTTAAATACGAAATGGAAGCTTTGATTTTGGCGGCTGAATCTGCATTACGAGGTAAACTAGGAGTTACTTCTCTAGCTGTCACCTGGACAATACCAGTAGAAGACCAAAATCACGATCGCCCCCCCTCGAAAATTGTAGATCAACTTTTCCGAGATTCTGGCAAAAAATACGATAAAAGGGTGGATCCACAATTGATACTAGGGAAGACTTGGTATCAAGAAATTGCCGAGAAATGTCCTCAATGTTTCAAACCATTTGTTGAGTTTATAGAAGGTATACAAACGGAAAATTTTTAGCATAAATTAATGTATACTCAAGCATTGGGGCAATGAGAAAAATTCTAGAAAATTTGATGAGGAGCTAATTAATATGAGTTACAGAATGGATCGCCGCGCCTACGCGGAAACTTTCGGGCCGACTGTGGGCGATCGCGTCCGGTTAGCCGATACAGAATTATTCATAGAAGTTGAAAAAGACTTCACAACCTACGGGGATGAAGTTAAATTTGGCGGTGGCAAAGTCATTCGCGACGGCATGGGACAGTCGCCTATTTCTAATGCTGATGGTGCGGTTGACACGGTAATTACTAATGCTTTAATATTAGACTGGTGGGGAATTGTTAAAGCAGATGTCGGTATAAAAGACGGCAAAATTTACAAAATTGGTAAAGCCGGAAATCCTTATATTCAAGATAGGGTAGATATTATTATCGGGCCTGGTACTGAAGTGATTGCCGGTGAAGGAATGATTCTCACCGCTGGGGGAATTGACACTCACATTCACTTTATTTGTCCGCAGCAAATTGAAGTGGCGATCGCCTCTGGAATCACGACAATGATCGGCGGCGGCACAGGCCCCGCAACGGGTACAAACGCCACAACTTGCACTCCGGGGCCTTGGCATATGTACCGAATGCTGCAAGCTGCTGACGCTTTCCCCGTAAATCTAGGGTTTTTAGGTAAAGGAAATAGCAGTCAACCCCAAGGATTAGTTGAACAAATCTTTGCCGGTGCAATGGGTTTGAAACTCCACGAAGATTGGGGAACTACACCAGCAACGATCGACACTTGTTTGAGTGTAGCTGACGAGTACGATGTGCAAGTTGCAATTCACACCGATACTCTCAATGAAGCGGGATTTGTGGAAGCTACAATTGCCGCCTTTAAAAATCGCGCTATTCACACTTACCACACCGAAGGTGCTGGCGGCGGACACGCACCGGATATTATTAAAGTGTGCGGACAAGCTAATGTTTTGCCCTCGTCAACTAACCCGACTCGCCCTTACACTGTCAATACTTTAGAAGAACATTTAGATATGTTGATGGTTTGCCACCATTTGGATCGAGGCATTCCTGAAGATGTGGCTTTTGCTGAATCGAGAATTAGAAGGGAAACTATTGCTGCTGAGGATATTTTGCACGATTTAGGTGCGTTTAGTATGATTTCTTCTGATTCTCAGGCGATGGGAAGAGTTGGAGAGGTGATTATTCGGACTTGGCAAACGGCACATAAAATGAAGGTTCAAAGGGGGAATTTGAACGGGCAAGATGCCCGTTCCACAGGGGGTTTGGGCGGGCAAGATGCCCGTTCCACAGGTAATTTAGACGGGCAAGATGCCCGTTCTACAGGGGGAGAAAATGACAATTTTCGGGTGAAGCGGTACATTGCGAAATATACAATTAATCCGGCGATTACTCACGGAATTAGTCAGTATGTCGGTTCGGTGGAAGAGGGGAAATTGGCGGATTTGTGTTTGTGGCGGCCGGCTTTTTTTGGGGTGAAACCGGAACTGGTAATTAAAGGAGGGGCGATCGCCTACGGGCAGATGGGAGATGCTAACGCCAGCATTCCGACGCCGCAACCGGTGCATATGCGGCCGATGTTTGGCAGTTTTGGCGGTGCGATTGGGGCGACTTGTCTGACGTTTGTTTCCCAAGCTGCGCGCGATCGAGATATTGCCGCACAGCTAGGTTTGCACAAGCCCACTGTAGCAGTTTCCGGGACCCGACAAATTAGTAAAAGAGATATGAAACTCAACGATTATTTGCCACAAATGGAAGTCGATCCAGAAACTTATGAAGTCAGGGCGGATGGGGAATTGTTAACTTGCGAACCGGCAACAGTTTTGCCAATGGCGCAGCGATACTTTTTGTTTTAACTGATATTTTGCACCATTGTCAGCAACAGGCTTTTCGGCCTGTTCCACAAGAAAATTTATATGTTGTGGAACAGGCCGAAAAGCCTGTTCAGAAAAAGCTAATTGACAATGGTGCAATATCTCAGTTTTAACCGATTATACAATCATGTAGGGGCGGGTTTTACCAACAATATTTGCCCAAAACCGACAATTTAAAAAACCCGCCCCCACCCAACGGCCAATCTTCATCTTACTTCATTCGGGATGTGATTTCCTGTTAGAAAAATTGAGCGATCGCACTATCAAACCCTGACACAAAAACCAAAAATAAAGTGCAATATTAATCCCGCTCAACAGCTTCGGTATTCCCTCCAGCAAGCTCGAAATTATCTCGTTTTTTAAAGGCAGCGCTTCTGCAAAAAAGGCAACAAATAACAAACCAACGCCACTCAGCAGTAAAGCATAGGGAGTCGAGCGAATTTGTCTCCGAAAAGCTAATCCGTATGCAATTGCCAGCACAGCGTAAAATATGACAATTGTCACTTTCGGAAAACCCGCACGTCCCAGATGAACGTGGGTGCGAAAAACTTCATTAAACAGAAAGCAACCTGCAAACAGTGCCGAATATAAAATAAATCGATTTTCTGGGCGATCGGGTTGAATAATTCTCAGCAATCCAAAGGTAAAAGCGCACACCATTACCGATAAATAAAATAACATTTGAAACGCCAAAAAAAAGAAACCTGCACCCGGATACGTGGCAGAACAAGGCGGCAAAAATAACCCTTTTACTGATGAACCGAACAAACTCAGACACGCCGTCACTAGCCCAACTAGCACTAAAGTTAGACTATTGAACAACAATACAGTTCTGTAATTTGCCATAATTAATAACTAAAAGCTAAGAACAGTATATTGCGTGTCAAACCATTTTTTGCTAGGGCTTGTGCACGGGGGTTCAGAAACCGGGTTTTTTACGAAAATACTGCGTTGTGACTCGCAGATTCGGTAAAAAACCCGGTTTCTCTGTCGGAGTGCGTAATTCGCGATCGTGTTCTTTGAGTAAAGGTGAGATATTAGGTTTCGTAGGTGTGATAGCGAGTTGTAGAAAAGATATCTAGTCGAGGTGCAACTACCTAATCCACAGGTGTGGAACCTGCACGGTTAGAGGATTTATCTCTCCTGCCATTTATATCAATTCCTCCCACAGCAATTCTGCCGCGTGCTGCATTCATAGCTGGATAGTCTGGTGCACAATAGTCTGGACTATTCACTCAAAACGCTCTAATTTAATCGCGACTCTCCTGGATTTGTGGTGGAAACATTAGTGTTAGCGTGTCGCTAACGCAGGTAATATGCCCCCACCACGGGAAGTTTTATTTTTATTTATTATCACCTAAAACTCAGGAGAGTCTTAATCGCTTGGTAAACTCAATTTTAATACCTGTCCAACAGATACCTCGTGCTTGTGCGTCGCTACTACCACCGCACCTTCTAATCGCGGATCGTAACATCCCACCCAAGCTGCAGGATGACATTCGTGCACTAAATACCCGTACAGCCAAATTGCTCCTCTACCTTCAATGACAATTCCTTGGCTTAATTGAACGTCTTGAGGAAGTTTCAAACCTTGTAAATCATCGGGTGTGATAATACCGTCTTGAGTTGTAATTCGCAAGCGCAAATGTTGGTAAGCTAAACCGTCTTGAGTTTGATGGGGGATTATTTTTAATTCAATAGGATTCATGGGATGCACAAATGTTGAATGCTGCGATAAAATCATATCATGTCTGGTAGTATGGGCGGGGGCGGGTTTATTATATTGTAGATTATGGGCAATTATTGTTGGTGAACCCGCCCATACAAAATTTAATATCATACAAGTCCGAATCAAACAGACATGATATCATCTACCTTTTTAGGGTAAATTGGGAATCCGATCGCCAATTTTGAGTCCCAATTGGGCCGCCCTTGCGCCTCTGAGTTCAATAACTCCGTCAACGGGAACATCCGGGCCGTAGTTGGGGCAGGTTTCGGTCAAACACGGCGGTACGTTAGGAATTATCGCCTGCACGACGCCTTCCCGCAGAAAAACCATATCCAGCTCAATCAACACGTTTTTCATCCAAAAACGCACGTTTCGCGCGGGTTCGATGGGGAAAAGCATTCCTCTGTCGTCTGGCAATTCTGTGCGAAACATTAAACCTGTGGCTTGTTCTTGGGGAGTTTGCGCCACTTCCAGTCCGATCGCGCGATCGGCTATAATCGTGTTAACCGAAATTGGCAAAAGCTGACCCATATCTAGTCCGCCAAACAGCGACATAAAGTTGGATTCAGTCAGATTAGAATTTCCCGAAACAACTCCTAAATAATTACCAGAGTTTTTATCTTTCATAATAGTTTGGTTGTCGGAAACTGAAAGCTCTAAATCGCTAATTTTCATGCCTTCTGTCAAGACAATTTTATCATTGCCGTTGCCAAAATCTGTAATTATATCGGCTTGAGTAATAGTAGATGTGGCGGCGGTTTTTTTCATCACAAATAAATCCTCCCCCGCGCCTCCTGTCAAGATATCCTTGCCTTCGCCGCCTATTAGCAAATCGTTACCCCGATCGCCAAAAATCCAATCCGACTCTTGTCCTCCATAGATTGTATCGCTTCCCTGCCCGCCAGACACCGTATCAGCCCCTTCATTTCCTGCTAGCAAGTCATTTTCCCGATCGCCAAAAATTCGGTCATTTCCCCCCAAACCTTGAATAGTATCATTACCCGCAAATCCTTTAATCGTGTCGTTGCTGAGACTTCCAAGGAGAAAATCGAAGCCGAAAGTACCGTCGATGTTAACCATTTTGCGTTTAATAGAAGGAAGATTTGGCGATCGGCATCCGCCAACCGGTACCAAAAGCTCGATCGCTAATTTTCAAACCAGGGGCTGCTTGCCGCCGTTTAAACTCCGCTTGCCTCACTAATTTTACTACCCGTTTAACCACGGCTTCATCGTGTCCGGCAGCGACCATTTTTTGGGCAGATTCGTGATGTTCTATCAACCGATACAAGATGTCATCCAAAACATCGTAATCCGGCAAAGAATCTTGGTCAATTTGGCCAGGTTTCAGTTCAGCACTCGGCGCTTTATTAATAATATTAACCGGAATAATTTCCTTGCCCAGGGGCTGGCACGGGTGTGGGTACGGAGAGGGCGGGCACGGGGGCACCGCCCCTACATATCCGCCAGAATTCAGCCACCGACAAAGCGAATAAACGCGAGTTTTCGGCACATCGGAAATCACCGCCAATCCCCCATTCATATCGCCGTAGAGAGTGCAGTAACCCACCGCCATTTCCGACTTATTGCCCGTCGAAAGCAGCAAATGTCCGAACTTGTTAGAAATTGCCATCAACAGATTGCCTCGAATCCGCGATTGAATATTTTCCTCAGCAATCCCGAAAGTTGTGTTGACAAACAAATTGGCGAGAGTGCGATCGTAAGTTTTCATTAAATCGCCGATCGGCAATTGTTCGATCGCGATGCCCAGATTTCGGGCTAATTCCACAGCATCATTAACCGAATGATCCGAACTGTAAGGAGAAGGCATCAACACCCCTAGAACATTTTCGTGCCCGATCGCGCAAGTGGCGATCGCCGCCACCAAAGCCGAATCTATCCCGCCGCTCAAACCGAGTACAACCTTAGAAAAACCGCACTTGCGGACATAATCTCGCACTCCCAAAACCAAAGCAGCCCAAATTTCTGCATCTCCAACCGCCGGATAAAAACTCAACGGCGCCGCCTCAATTCCTGCTGCACTTTGCTGATTTCTGCCCACTAAATCTTGTTTAGCTTGGTCATATTCCAGCACCACAAAATCTGTTTCAAAAGAAGCTAATACCTCAATCAAATCACCCTTTCGATTCACAGCAAAACTGCTGCCGTCAAAAATAATATCGTCATTTCCCCCTACCTGATTAGCGTAAATAATCGGTTTCCCGCAGCGGATGACGCTGTGCTGCAACATCGCCGATCGCACTCCCCGCTTTCCCGCAGAATAAGGCGATGCCGACAAATTCACCACTAAATCTACACCCAATTTTGCCAAATCGGAAACCGGATCGCCCGCGTAACTGCGTTTACCCCAAAACTCCTCATTGTTCCACAAATCTTCACAAATTGTCACGCCGATTTTGACTTCGCCAATAGTAAAATAATTGCTGTTTTCTCCCGGTGCAAAATATCTGTCTTCATCAAATACATCATAACTAGGCAACAAGCGTTTATGAAAAACTTGTTTAATAGCGCCATTTTGCAACAAAACAGCGCTATTAAACAAGGATTTTCCGCCTAGTTGAACAGCATTAGCATTAGGTAAGGCAGTGCCTGCTATGACTGCCAACTCCGGTGGCAAAGCTTGCGCCAGTTGCAGCAACTGTGCACCTGCATCTGCAATGAAACTCGGATTGATTAACAAATCGCGCGGCGGATAACCGATCAGGGAAAGTTCCGGTGTTAGCAATAAGTTTGCGCCATCAACCTCAGCTTTTTTCGCCGCCTCCAGAATTAGGTTGGAGTTGCCCAAGATATCACCAATAGTAGGATTGAGTTGTGCGATCGCAATTTTCATACCACCAAATCACCTAATAAATATTGCTAACAGTCCGCCCGCGCGGACTCACTTTCCTATAGTCCTAGATTTGAATGTAGCGAAAGATTACTTGGATTTGTAATGTTTCAACTCTTCCTCAATATAATAATTTACCAAATCCCGGTAAATATTTTCAACCACATCAGGATTCAAACCCGATTCTTGAGCCCACTCGCGCCGCTGCTGTAACATATCGTGAAAGCGATCGAACGATTTAACGCTAGCTTCACTCGTTTTGAACCTTGCGGCCGCGATGACGTATTGAAATCTCTTGCTCAAAGCCTCGATCACTTCTCGATCGATGATATCAATTTCCTCCCGAACTTCGTGAATATTAGCGCATTCATCAGGGTCTTTCATCGTCTGCACTCCTTAATAGCTTCTATTCTAATGTTACTAAATTGATCCCAGAATGTCATCTAAGTAACAGCTAGATAAACACCAGTGGCTTATTTTTGAAAGGAGCAAAAGCGGCCGCATCAAAGCGGTACAAACTAGCAGGGCGGCCAGCCCCCCGCGAAACCTTAACACCGGTATCGCACAAAAAACCCAATTTTAACAATCGAGATCTAAAATTAGAATAATCCGAAAAACTTTCCCCCAAAATAGTTGTATAAAGCTGATACAAATCGCTCAAAGTAAAAACATCCGGCAAAACTTCAAAAGCTACCGGACTGTATTCAAGTTTGTTACGCAGTCGCCGGTATCCGTATTCGAGAATTTGATTGTGATCGAAGGCCAGCTTAGGAACTTGTTGCACGGGATACCAAGCAATGCCGCCGACGCGGTGGCCCACGCCCGCGACTACACTCCCAGCAATTAACTCAGCTTCCTCAAAGCGAACCAAAGCAAAATAACTCACCGAAAGATAACGATCGCCCCTGGTAATTTCCCGAGGATCGCGCCCCGGTTCTCCGAAAGTATACAATTGCTCCAGATACAAATTTTTTACCCGAATTTTCTCAGACAAAATTCGGTAAGCCGCATTTTCAAGAGACTCTCCGTCCCGCACCAAAGTACCAGGAAGACTCCAAGAATCCATAAACGGTTCGTCTTGCCGCATTACCAACAGTACCAACAAGCGGTTCTGCACGGCATCGACGGAAAAAATCACATTATCTACTCCTACTTTAAAGTCAGCTAATGAGCAACCTTCGCTCTTTTTCGTGCCTCGTGCCATGCGTACAAATGCTCCCTATTGATGTAATCTTCGATGGTCGGAGTCAGGGCTTGGGTGTCTCCTGTTTCCCGATAGAAGGTAGAAGAAACATTGGGACCATTCAAAGATGCGATCGCCACCTCTGCACCCATGCGCCTCAACTGCCACAAATCTAATTGTTCCGACGGATAACCCGGTCGCGGTACTATCAGCAAGTCCACTTGTTTTAACAATTGTTCAAATTTGTACCAGCGAGACAGTTGCCCCACCAAGTCCGAACCTATTACCAGCGTCAAATCTGCATTCGGCCACAGCAATCTTGCTTGTTCCACAGTTTCCACCGTCCTGGGACTACTGAGTTCTGGATGCAAGCAAAGATTGTGTCTGGGCGAATTAATTTCTTGAATCATTAACAGCAGCATTGCCGATCGGTGTTCTAGAGAAGTCTGGTGCGACTTAAAAGGATTGTCCGACGCCCAAACTGCTACCCAATCAAAATGTTGGGAAAGCCAACTCAGAATTGTTTTGTGTCCTGCTGTGGGTGGATCGGCACTGGTTCCAAAAAGAGCAATCTTCTGCATAGGGAATCGGTAATTGTTGACTGTTGACTGTTGACTGTTGACTGTTGATTGTTGACTGTTGACTGTTGACTGTTGACTGTTGATTGTTGATTGTTGACTGTTGATTGTTTACTGACTACTGACTAATGACTAATGACTAATGACTAATGACTAATGACTACTGACTACTGACTACTGACTACTGACTACTGACTACTGACTACTGACTACTGACTACTGACTACTGACTACTGACTCTTTTTCGTTTTTTGGGTGAGACTCTGCAAATCTGTAGAAATTTCCACAGGCGGCGAAATCGGGTTGTCAAGTTGGCGAGTTTCGGGTCGAAGACTGGCGACAGAAGCAGCAGTTCGTTTGGCGATATCGTCCAAACTTTCCGGCTTCTGCACTCGTGTGCCGTCCTTTACAACCAACTCCATTAATGGTAAGTAAGAATCGCAATTGTGAATAGTTTCTCCTGACAATCCCAAACAATCTCCGAGAATGTGTCCATTTTCAATATGTCTAAAAATTTGCTTTCTTCCTGGATATGTTACCTTGCCGCTTGCCTCTTTCATCACCGGAATCCCGTCAATTTCCACCAACTTATACACACCGTTCACAGGGGAACCGCTGACCAACTTCGTTCCCAAACCGTAACCGTCAATGCAAGCGCCGCTACTTTTTAATTTAGCAATTTCTCGATCGTCCAAATCACCACTAGCAAAAATTGGAACCCCAGGCAGGATCGATCGAACTTCCCGAGACAGCACCGCCAAATCGCCGGAATCCAGCCGCACGCCTTCCAACAGCATTTCACCGCTGTTTACTCGATCGGCCAACATCCGCGCCGCAGCCACAGTATCATAAGTATCGATCAGCAGCGGCGCCCCCGGAAAATAGCGGTGAAAAGCTGCAAACGCCTGATTCTCGCTGCCTTCGAGGGCAGCCACAGCCATTACCAAAGCATGGGCGATCGTACCGACAGGCTTGCGGCCCAACTTCAAAGCAGCCAAAACATTAGAAGTTCCGTCGAACCCCGCAGCCAAGGCAGCCCTAGCCGCCCAAACAGCAGCTTGAGGCCCAAAAGCCCTGCGCGTCCCGAATTCCAGCAACTTAGCCTCCGGGCCCGCCACATCGCGCAGCCGCGCAGCCCGCGTCGCAATCAAAGTTTGATAATTTATGGCATTCAATAAATAAGTTTCCACTAACTGAGCCTGCCACAGAGGAGCCTCAATTCGCAGCAGAGGCTCGTTGGCAAAAACCGCCGTCCCCTCCGGCACCGCCCAAACATCCCCAGTAAAGCGGGCTGTGGCGAGTAAAGTCCAAAATTGCTCCGGGGCGCCGGCAAAAATCCCCGTGGAGTGCAAAGCCTGAATTTGCGCCGGCGAAAACCGAAATTTTTCCAAATAATCGATAACTTGAGCCAAAC
The DNA here is from genome assembly GCF_036702475.1 of Microcoleus sp. D2_18a_B4. Classification (NCBI taxonomy): domain Bacteria; kingdom Bacillati; phylum Cyanobacteriota; class Cyanophyceae; order Oscillatoriales; family Microcoleaceae; genus Microcoleus; species Microcoleus sp. D2_18a_B4. The sequence continues at coordinate 37,056 of NZ_JAUBTL010000031.1, read as the reverse complement.
CCATCGCGATCGCGTAGCCAAAACCCTCTGGCAGCCTGCGCGCGAACAACTCAAAACTCGCGGCCCGCCCGTCGAGTCCTTCCCCGACGTAACAAGCGGCCATCGTTAGCTGGTAGAGATCGGTCAAAAGGCTGTAATCTGCTGAAGAAACCGTCAGTTCCTGGTCTTCTAAGATTTCTTCAAAACCTGTGAGCTGCAGGCTTTCTGTGGTAGTTTTCATAAGAAAAACCCCGGACAAACTTCTTTTTCTTAATTATAGTGACAAACACCATATCTTTTTGTAAATTTTTGATAAAGATTGCAGATATTTGTCGGAAAAATTCGCTGATTATGCCCTTTAATAGCGGATTTCGGTTAAGTGGTAGATTAATATTATGGTAAAATCAATATAAATACTTAATTTAACAAACTCAGGAATTAAGCAGAAACACTCAAGCGTTCCGGGTTTTTTGCGAAAATATTTCGTTGCAGCCCTTGAATAGAGTTAGACAACCCGGTTTCTGAGCGTCGGAGGGCGATCGCGACTGCTTGAGTTTAGCAAGGAAAAATCTACCACCAAAAGGTCGATCGTCCAAAAATGCGTAATTTCTCAAAGCTTCAGCTTGCTTCGATGTTGCAGACTAATAAGTAATTCAAATAAATATTGCTAAAGTCATCCACCGCCCAAAAATCTGAGTAATATTAAAAGTATCAGAACCCAGACAAGAGAGGCAGATTCTATGAATCTTTCTAAATCTTTGGCAAACGCGATGCGTTACGTTTCGGAAGCAGCGGTGCGGATTTTTAGCCCCAGCGATGACAATTATCCAAATAGTGGAGTTCAACCTTTTGAGGGTAAGCTCTCCAAAAGTTCTAAATCGAAAGAATGAACCGCCCTTCCGGCAGTTTATAGCGAGTTCGGCACACGCATTCAGTTTAACAGTCAACGGTTAACAATTAACTGTTGACTGTTAACTTTTGACTTTTGATTTTGACTGTTAATAGTAATTGTAGGTGGGGTTTCTCTTCACTCTACCCAACCTACAATTAAGCTGTTGTGCATTTAAATTGTATGTTGAGGGCGGGCTCTTCGGCCCACCCCACAAGAAGGAAAATTTATTTCCCCATGCAATTTAAATGCGTATTAGCTTACCAATCACCAATTACACTGAACTTCCCCAATTTACCAAAGGCATATTCAGTGTAGAGTAAGCTTTTTAAAGATTTTGGCGCCCGGTTTACTGCGTATAAATTAGAGGAACACCAAGCAAAACTAGAGGCTTTTGTTGCACTGGGGTTGGTTCAGTGATCTTATCAAAAACAAAACTAGCACCCTGAATAGTTGATTGGAACTAAGCGCGCCGCTGATATTATCGAACAGGCTGTATTGACTGGGAAACCTGTCTTGGCTTCTAAAATCTAAAATCTAAGATGTGGAGTCAAATCTAAAATCTAAAATCTAAAATCTAAAATCGACTGATGGCTCACGTACCTCTGGTGTGAGGAGCAAATTTATGCTATGTTCGACTGCAAAGTTGACCGCAGGCTGAATATGCTCACTTTTCCTGGCGTTGAAGTCACAGAGCTCATCTACGAAAGCGCAAACTCCCTGGTTTACCGAGCATTCCGACAACCCGACAGTCTCCCCGTCGTGCTCAAAGTCCTTAAAGAAAATTATCCCACACCCCAAGAACTCGCCCGCTATCGCACAGAGTATAAAATTACACAATCTCTGAACCTGAGCGGCTGTATAAAAGCCTATGATTTGCAGCCATATCAAAACACGCTGGTGATGTTTGTCGAGGATTTTGGCGGCGAATCCTTGAAAATTTGGATGCAGCAGCAAAAATTTAGTATTGCAGAATTCTTGCGAATTGCGATCGCCACTACAGAAAGTTTACAACAAATTCACAGCGCCCACATCATTCACAAAGACATTAACCCTTCAAATATTGTCTTCAATCCAGCTAGTGGCGAACTCAAAATCATCGATTTTGGCATTTCCACGCAGTTAACGCGGGAGAATTCTACCCTAAAAAATCCCAACATTTTAGAGGGAACTCTTGCTTATATGTCGCCGGAACAAACCGGCAGAATGAACCGAAGTTTAGATTACCGCACGGATTTTTATTCCCTGGGGGCTACCTTTTACGAACTGCTGACAAACAAATTGCCTTTTGACACTCAGGATGTACTGGAATTGGTACACAGTCATCTCGCTAAACAGCCGTTATCTCCATCTCAGGTGAATCCCGAAATTCCGCAAATTGTTTCCGATATTGTGATGAAGCTGATGGGGAAAAATGCGGAGGAGCGGTATCAAAGTGCGATCGGCATTAAAGCGGATTTAGAAGAATGTTTAAATCAACTGCACAGCCCTAACAATATATCAGGTTTTACTCTAGGGAGTCAAGATATTTCTGATAGGTTTCAAATCCCGCAAAAACTTTACGGCAGAGAGCGAGAAATTGATAGTTTACTAACAGCTTTTGAAACAGTCAGCAGTCACAGGCAAGATGCCTGTGCCACAAGCAGTCACAGGCAAGATGCCTGTGCCACAAGCTCAATGATGCTGATTTCGGGATATTCTGGTATCGGCAAATCAGCTATGGAGTCGCCGCCATTGCTGCGATTTGTGCGGAGTTTCCCAGCGCCCGGATTGTGGTGCTGACGACTTATGATGGCGATGAAAACATCTATCGCGGATTGCAAGCTGGTGCAAAGGGCTATCTGCTGAAGGATGCGGAACCCAAGGAGCTTTTAGCAGCAATTCGGGCTGTTTTTGAGGGTAAAAAGTATATTCCGCTGGCAGTGGGTGTTAAGTTAGCCGATCGCCTGAGTGGGTCTGAATTGAGCGATCGCGAATTAGACGTTATCCGCCTCATAGTCGCTGGTAAAAGCAACAGTGAGATTAGTGAAGTTCTGCACATCAGCGAAAGCACCGTCAAGTTTCACATCAACAATATTTTGAGCAAAATGGGAGTTAGCGATCGCACGCAGGCCGCGATTTCCGCATTAAAACGGGGGATTGTCAGCCTGTAGTTTAATTATAAGTATTTTTACTGAAAAATATGACTATTATGATGGGAAATAATGATAAATAAGACCTTAAGTTTTATGTAAAAACTTTTTAGTAAGGCTAAGCTGGAGCTCCTAGGACAAATTAGCCCTGCTCAAAAAAAATGCTTTATTCATTTTTGTCCAAATCTCAAGTCCAAGTCCGCTTTTTAAAACATTTAGCAGCCGCTGTTTCGGCGTCTTTAGCACTTAGTTCAATAACCAGTTTGAAACCCTCGCCGGTATTAGCTGCTAGCAATATCCCCCCCGCAAATCAAACCTCGACTCAGTTAGCCGCAAAACCTGATTCTAGCTTGCAGTTAGGGCAGTTGCGTACCACTGTTCCCGTGCAGACAATGCAGCTAGAACCGGGCGGATTTATCCCGATCGCGATCGGCGGTATGATAATTATTCTGGTGCTGCCGCTATTTTTTGGCGGATTGGTAGTAATTGGCGATCGGGAAGTTGGCATTGTCAGTAAAAAGTTTAGCTTTGGCGGCAAGTCTTTACCGCCCGGAGATTTAATTGCCTTAAACGGAGAAGCTGGATATCAAGCTGATACTTTGCCCCCCGGTTGGCATTGGGGTTATTGGCCTTTGCAGTACAACGTTCGCAAAGAGTCTCTGACTGTAGTTCCCCAAGGTGAAATTGGTTTAATTATCGCAGCAGGTGGTCAGTCAATTCCACCGCAGCGCATCCTCGGCAAAATCACAGAATGTGACAATTTTCAAGATGCTCGCCAATTCCTCAAAGGTGGCGGCGAAAAAGGTAGACAACTCGGCATCTTAACGGGCGGTAGCTATCGAATTAATACAGCATTATTTACAGTAATTACAGCGGCTAATGCTGCCAAACACGGGATGACAGCCGAACAGTTAAAGCTGTACAGAATTGCCCCAGATAAAGTGGGAATTGTCACAACTTTTGACGGCGTTCCGATTCAAGATGGCGAAATTGCCGGCCCGATTATTCCGAATCACGACAACTTCCAAAACGCGCAAAAATTTATCACCGCCGGCGGGCGGCGCGGTTTGCAGGAACAGGTTTTGCTTTCCGGTTCGTGGAACTTAAATCCTTGGTTTGTCGGGGTTGACCAAGTGGCGATGACCGAAATCCCGATCGGCTATGTCGGCGCGGTTATTTCCTATGTCGGCAAAACCTCGGAAGATGTGAGCGGCGCTGCTTTCACTCACGGAAATTTAGTAAATGTGGGCAATAAAGGGGTTTGGGTAACTCCCCTTTATCCGGGCAAACATCCGCTGAATACTCGCATTTTGAAAGTAGAGTTAGTGCCGACTACTAATATTGTTTTGAATTGGTCTGGTAAAACAGAAAGGCACAGTTACGATTCTCAACTTTCGTCTTTAACCGTGCGTTCTCAAGACGGTTTCGCCTTTGATTTAGAAGTAGCTCAGATTATTCACGTCGGCGCTTTGGATGCTCCAAAAGTTATCTCTCGCGTGGGTTCGATGCAGAATTTAGTAGACCACGTTTTGCAGCCGACAATCGGGAATTATTTCCGCAATTCTGCTCAAGCTTATTCTGTATTAGATTTTCTCTCGGCCAGAAGCGGCAGGCAAGCGGAAGCCGCCGAGTATATCAAAGCAGCTTTGCGAACCTACGACGTGCAGGCAATTGATACTTTAATCGGGGATATATTGCCGCCTGCAGAGTTGATGCAAACTCAAACCGATCGCAAAATTGCTGAGGAACAGTGCAAGACTTATGAGGTGCAGCAATTAGCACAAACTCAGCGGCAACAATTGGTGCGGGAAACGGCGCTGGCTGAGATTCAACAAGAGATGGTGAAATCGGAACAAGGTGTCAAGATTTCTGAGTTGAAAGCGAATTCTCAGGTGAAACAAGCTCAAGGTGAAGCTGAGTCGATTCGGGTGAAGGGAAATGCTCAAGCTGAAGCTTATCGCGCGGGTGTTGTGGCTTTGGGAGGTTCGGGTTATACGGCTTTGCAGTTAATGCAAATTATAGGCGATCGCAACGTGCGAGTTGTGCCGGATGTTGCGGTAACAGGCAACGGTAGCGGTGGCGGTTTGGTTGATGGTTTGCTGGGAATGATGATGTGGAATCAAACGAGCAAAAATGGAGAAAATGGCGGGGAGTTACCGTTAGTTAATTTACAGAAATCCGAGCCGACTGTTTTGGAATCTGCAACAAAGTTACCAGTAGCAAAGGTGCATCCAGCAAAGCCGCCGACATCTCACGCTAATTCCCCTGTTGCGAATGCTGAGGCTGATATTAATTCGCGGTTTGATGAATTGCCGTTTGACGATCGATCTTTTAGTTAGCCTGTGCAGTTTGTAGTGAGGACTTCAGTCCTCTGTGATTAAAAGGGGATATTACCAATTTGTAGTTGGGCGCCATACCTAGCCAAAAGTTCAGGTAATCTCCTCAACCCAAGGTCAGCTAATCCTGACCTTTTTTTATAGTTAAAAACTGAACTTTTAACCAGCTATTTTGGCGAAGACTTTTTCTAAACTTCAAACTTAATTGACATCTCGATTTTAAAATGCTACTCTCGGCATATTGCTATTCCGTACTCAGTGTGCTATCTAACTTTAAATTTAGCCTCCAGGCTTTGCTAGGTAAGGCTTTGAGATTATTTACATCCGCTTGCGGGCAACTTGCTCAACTCGGGGCGATCGCCTTGAAATCCTAGCCAGCTATGGTGTAGGACACCAGAAAACTAATAATTTGGCACACTAAGTACGGAAGAGCCAGGCATATTTGGAGTTTACTTCCTTAGCAATTAGAGTAAGTTATGCAACTTTCAACGATGGATTTAGATACATTTTCTCAGGCGAGTCTCCTGGGATTCGCGGCCTTAACAGGCTATATTCTGACACTGCTTCCCACAAATTTGAGAATTGTTTTCCCTCTCACAAAAAAAACTGGCTTTCCCCAATGGCTGCTGAAAAATCGCCGTTTCATTGGTCTGCTCTCTTTCTTTTTAGCTGTAGCTCACGGATTCATCTTTTTCAAACAAAGAAACTTTGATGTCTTCGATCTCAAAACTTATTTTGTTTACTTCCAGGGAGTATCAACGTTCATTATTTTTACTCTTTTGGCTATCACGTCTAATGATTGGAGTGTGAAAAGGCTCAAGAAAAATTGGAAAAGATTGCAGAGTCTCACTTACCTTGCTATGTTTTTAGTAACCTGGCATATCTGGGATAAAATGGCCGATCACTGGACATATTTAACCCCCGTTGGAATTGCAGCTATAAGCGCCACAATAGTTTTATTCCTCTGCCGCGCCTGGATTCAGCGCCAACCTAGACCACAAAAACATCAGCCAACAGCCGACCAAGTAACAGTGCTAAACAAAAGTGTTAGATAGCATTTCTCAAAGGTAGAATGCAGCAGAAACTTCCTAGATAAATTTCTGGGATTTAAATCGGGGAGTTTATTTTAGATAAACTGAGTTGTGGAGGCCATATTTATGATATCAAAAGCAGTTAAATGGAAAGTTTCATCAGCCTTGACATTAACAGCAGTTGTAACTGCGGTCGGCATGGGCTGGTCTAGGTCGATTTCGGAATTGGGAACCACTGGAGCCCAGTTTAAATCAGGGCTATTTACTCAATATTCTAGCAGTTTTAAAGATAATTCAGGGTGGATTTACGCGATCGCAGTCAGTCCAGACGGCAAAACTTTAGCCAGCGGCTGTTATGGCGGCATTATCAAAATCTGGAACCTGCAAACCGGCGAATTGCTTTACACCATAAAAGCACATACCGATGCAATTGAATCCCTCGCCATTAGTCCTGACGGCAATCTTCTGGCTAGCGGGAGTTGGGATAACCGGATTAAATTGTGGAATCTCAAAACCGGCATACTCATCAATACCTTGAAAGGTCATGCGGATGATGTCAAGGCAATAAGTATCAGTCCTGATGGAAGGTTACTCGCTTCTGGCAGTACCGACAAAACTGTAAAATTGTGGAATTTGGCCGATGGCAAACTACTCCGCACACTTCCAGATACAGACTGGATTCAATCTGTCGCTTTTAGCCCGAACAGTAAAATTTTAGCAACCGGCAGCGAGGATGGAACTATCAAGATTTGGTGGCTTGATGATGGCGGCAATTACACCCTGACTGGGCATTCCGGGCCGGCGAACTCAGTTGCATTCAGTCCTGACGGGAAAACTTTAGCGAGTGGCAGTGCGGATAAAACTGTTAAGCTGTGGCAGTTTACAAATGGCAAAGTTCTGCATACATTAACAGGGCATTCTGGCCCGGTGCAGTCAGTTGCTTTTAGCGCGGATGGACAAGCTTTAGCTAGTGGCAGCTACGACAAAACTATCAAGCTGTGGAACTTGAAAACAGGCGAACTGATGACAAATTTTGCGGAGCATTCTAAGCCAGTTTGGTCAGTTGCTTTTAGTTCTAAAGATACTGTTTTAGCCAGCGGTAGCGGAGATGAAACTATTAAGCTTTGGCCTGTATCTGTCCCGATTGCGGCTCAGGTTAACTCTCCAGCGCCAGAGGTAGAGGCAACATCTTCTGAAATTATCTCGCCCGGTGAAATTGCACATTTGAACCGGAAAGTTTACGACCAAATTGACAAGAGTTGGCGCTCGACTCCCACCTTCAGCACTTCATTAGTTTATCGTGTTGCCGTGAATGAAGAAGGGGTAATTACAGATTGTCAGCCGCTGAACCAAGCAGCAGGTGATTTTATTCAAGAAGTTTCTCTTTCTTCCTTTCGTAAAGTTGCTCATCAACCAAAGCATTTTCGTCAATTTAAGGTAGTGTTAAAACCCTCTGGGGTGCTTGAGGTCAGCCCGTGGTAAGGGTGGAGGTAATAATATAGAAGAAGGAAGAACCAGTAATAACAAGGGTTTCAGCGATTAAGAATATCCTAATGGTCTTGGCGGTTGCTATACTATGAAAAGCTCTGCAACAGAAATTATTCATAGCATTACCCAAAGTTTTATTAAAAGAGCGAGTACACAAAGCTCGCTTGAATTTCAAGCAGTTGTTTTAACTGGATGCAGCGGAAAGAAAACAGCCGGCGAGACGCAGAAAAACTCTGCAAGTTTTTGTATGTGTTCGGTCGTAAGTTGGCGCTTTTCACGGAGGATGTCAGAGACAATAGACTCGGTTTTAAAAATAGGAACTAGGTCTTTTTGTCTGAGTTCAAATTCTTCTATTAAAGCCTTTAACAGTTCTACTCCGTAAATATCAGGTATGGGTTCTAAAGTTTGCTCGTACTCATAAACAAGGGTTCCCAGTACGTTGAGGTAGTCGCGTTCGTCGGGAGTCAGTTCGCCTTTATCCAACAAAGAGTCGATCGCTTCTTGAGTTGCCATTAACTCCTCCTCAGCAGCTATGGGTCGCGGCGGAAATGTTTTGAGTAGTTCGATATAAGCGCTAGAGTTTTTCATGTGACTATGCAATATTAAGAAAGTAGAACATTATCTATTATTGATACCACGGGTCTTTTTTCCATCGCTCTTCATCATATTCTTCATGGGTAAGTACAGCTCGAATAAAAACCTTTTTAGGTCGATATTCATAATCTATGAAGGTAATCAGTCTGTAGTTATTACCTCTGATGTTAAAGACAGTAAAGTTTCCAACTCTATCGGCTGAGGAAAAAACTGCTTTCACTTCAGCTAAATTTGACCACTCGGCTGTAGTTGCTAGTTTGTACCAAGAGCGCAGACTTGTTTCGGCATCAGGATACTTTTCCCAGAATTTCCTGAGTGCTGATTGAGAGATAACGTGCATATAGTTCCTGGATAACAAACTAATTTACGCATCGATTGGACTCTCGCTAGAATCATTTGAATTTCATCTTAGCAAATTGCGAAGTATTTTGTCAACTCCGATCGCAGTACAATCGATCGATATTGCATCCGAGGAATCTCCCCATGTCAGAACAGTTTTCCACTGAGATTAGCGATCGCATCTGCACTCACATGAACGAAGACCACGCTAGCGCTGTCGTGCTGTACGCTCAAGCATTTGGTGGCAAACCAGAGGCGACAGAAGCTCAAATGCTCGCTATTGATGCCAACGGCATGGATTTAAGCGCTAAAGTCAACGACGAAACAGTGCCTGTCAGAGTAAATTTTGATCGCACTTTAACCGATGCCGAAGATGCTCACCACACTCTCATTGAAATGGTGAAACAAGCTCGAAAAGTTGCTAAGTAGCCAACTGCTCACGATTCTGTTATAATTTTAACGTTCGCAGTACGGACTTTAGTGCGGCTAAATAGTTGTTAAGGACTAAAGTCCTTACTACCAACGTTTAGTTCGGTTAAATCCTTTTTAAGGACTAAAGTCCTGACTGCAAACAAAATATTTAATAATAAAGTTGAATATATATTTAAGATATCAAATAAAATGACAGAAAATTACCCCAAATCCCGAGAATTAGATGTCGTCAATAGCGGTAAAAATACCCATTTCGAGGCACTGGTAAAGCGACTAGATTTGATGATTCGCGCCCGCTATTCGCTGCTGTACATTGTCGGCGCGGAGGAGGAATCGGTCGAAGCCGTAATTGCCCAAGTAGCGCTGCAAGTAAGTCCCGCGCGCCGGGTATTGCGGTGGGATATTGTGCGAGGCTGGGAGGATAACGGTTCTGGGAAAGGTTCGGTAATGGCGGCGCTCGATCGCATCAGCAAAACTGCGGTTGAAGAATATACCATATTTGTACTGCGGGATTTGCACCCTGTTTTGAAATATCCATACAGCGAAAAAAGCGCGGCGGTAGTGCGAGAATTGCGGAATTTAACGCGGGAATTGAAGCGCAGCAAAAAAACTATAGTTCTGACTTCTCACACGCTGGAATTGCCGGAGGAATTGAAAGAAGAAGTGACAGTAATTGATTTCCCTTTGCCGAACGTCCAAGAAATCGACAGTTTAATTTCCCACGTTGTGGAAAAGCCGCAACAGTTGCAAGTTAGCGGTTTAGCAAGGGAACAGTTGGTTAAAGCTTGTCAGGGTTTGAGCCGCGCTAGAATCGGGCGGGTTTTGGCTAAAGCTTTGGCCGCCAAACAGCAAATTAACGAGTCAGATATTGACGGAGTTTTGGAGGAAAAACAGCAAGCAATTCGCCAAACGGGCATTTTGGAGTTTTTTAACTCCAGAGAATCCCTAAAAAGTGTGGGCGGCTTGGAGAATTTGAAACAGTGGGTAAAGATGCGGCAAGATGCTTTTACTGACGAAGCGCGTCGCTACGGTATACCGAATCCAAAAGGAGTTTTGTTAGTAGGAATTCAAGGCACTGGCAAATCTTTATCTGCGAAAACTATTGCTTGCGAATGGCGTTTGCCGCTGCTACGATTGGATACTGGGAGATTGTTTGGCGGCGTGGTCGGGGAAAGCGAAAGTCGCGTCAGGCAAATGATACAATTAGCAGAAGCGATCGCACCTTGCGTTTTGTGGATCGATGAAATAGATAAAGCCTTCGGCAACATTATCAGCGGCAGCGACGGCGATTCGGGAACTTCGCGCCGGGTATTCGGCAGTTTGATTACTTGGATGCAGGAAAAAACCAGTCCGGTGTTTATTGTCGCAACTGCAAATAACGTCAGGATTTTGCCGGCAGAGTTGCTGAGAAAAGGCAGGTTTGATGAAATTTTCTTTTTAAATTTGCCCTCAGAATCGGAAAGGCAAGATATTTTTAAAGTGCATTTGCAGCGACTGCGCCCAACTAGATTGCGGGAGTTTGATTTGGGAGTTTTGGCGAAACGCGCTGAGAATTTTAGCGGTGCAGAAATTGAGCAAGTGGTAATAGATGGATTGTATCGGGCTTTTGGCACTTTTGTCAACGGACAGCGCCGGGATTTGATGACGGAGGATATTTTGAGGTCGATCGAGGATACAGTACCTTTAGCTGCGATCGCGCGATCGCAAATTGAAGATTTGAAGCGCTGGGCGGCTGAAGCGGGCGCGAGAACAGCTTCTAACGATACTCAGTTAATTGATGAATTGAAACGCTACAGCCAGCGGCGAAGGGATGCGATCGACAATTAACCCCACTTGTAGGGTGCGTCAGTTAAGGTCTAATTAATTCTCGGAAAACTCCCATCTGACGCACCTTCCTAATCGGATCGTGCATCATTTCATGGCTGATTAATCCTCCAAAATATCTCCCCTTCTGACGCACCCTACTACTGCTACTAGCCTACAAGAGTTTATGGACAGTTATCTTAAACCCTTTTAGCGAAAACAGCGCAACTACAAAACCAGCCTAAAAATATCCGCAAGAATAGCATTCTTATCAACCATTCTCCCCGCATCCGGTGAATCGTAAACCACTAACAGCGAATTCTCCTCCCCCAAATATGGAAACAGGCTCAACCCCTCAGCATTGTCCGCACCAACCTTAAAAGGCAAGTCAAACAATACCTTCAAATCTCCCCCATCTTGTCCAGTAATACTGTCGCCCGATCGCCCTAAAATTCCCTTCAACCGAAAAACCCTCGTCGCCCCCGATAAAGTCATCGTCGGCCCGGCTAAAACAATCAAATCTTTTCCGTCCCAGCACAACTCTCGCACGCCCAAACCGTTCAAATCAACAAAATGTTTGTTGTACAATTTCCCTTTTTTCCCAATTTCCTTAAGCCTTAAAACTCCCGGTTCTGCCTCTTCAACTTCTATTTCTAAAATTATCGCCCAACCCCGCAGCACCGGCCCCCGCAAACCGAGCAAAATGCGATTTCCGCGCACCGCCAACCCTTCAATATCAAAGCCATTTTCTTTACTCGGAATCGGCACAGATAAATACAAGCCGAGGTGGGTGTCATCTTTGAGCGCGTCTGTCAGCAAATTCCCCGTTTTTGTCCGCTGAAGACATCCCGCTTTCAGTTGGGTTTCGGGATTGTCTGGATGGGGAATTGACTTGCACAAAATCCCGTCTTTCATAGGAATCCGCGCCAGCAAATAGCGGTTGACCTCAGTCTCGATTTGTGCTAATCTTTCAATGTCTTTGTCTGCGTCTTTGCCTTTAGCTTTCTTGCGTTTTGTGCTGTGAGAACCGACCAACCAAAGATAATCCCTGCTGAAATCCATTCCTTCGATATCGATTTCGGATTTTCCAGGTAGATCGATAAAATCTGCGATCGCAAATCTTTGATGTTCTCCAAAAATATGAGGCCCGACAGGCGACAAACGCTCGATCGAAGTCGTTTCATCGGAACCCACCCACAAATGGCCATCGGGAGTTAAAGCAACAGCGGATAAGTCTGTAATAATATCAGCGACTTCGCTGTTTAATTGCAGCATCAGCCGGCCGAGCAAAAAGGATTCTGGCATAATTATTAGGATCTAAACTATTCTTAGGGTAAGTCATTATAGTTAAACCTGCTTGAAACTCATAGGTTGCACCATTCTCAATCAGGCTTTTATGGGCGGCCTCGCGTGCCCAACCCCTACTCCCCACAAGAAAGAAAATTCATCTGTTGTGGAACAGGCATCTTGCCTGTTGCTGACAATGGTGCAAAAAGAAAATTCATCTGTTGTGGAACAGGCATCTTGCCTGTTGCTGACAATGGTGCAGAAAGAAAATTCATCTGTTGTGGAACAGGCATCTTGCCTGTTGCTGACAATGGTGCAAAAAGAAAATTCATCTGTT